>CALPUT020000150.1 GCA_943326825.2 Chryseobacterium gleum
CATTGTTTTTTGAAAATGAGTCAGATAACGAAAAATTATTGATTGAAAATAATACACAGTTAAAATTAGCAGATTATATCTATAATTATATCATCAATCACAAAAAGAATGATTTAATTCCTTCAAACTTAGGTTTAAATAATCCATATATTGAAAAACTAATAGAATCAATTAATTTTTTACAATTAGAAAAAAATAAATTAGCCTCGACATCAGGAGAAAGAAATCCTATTGTTTTAAATCTTGAAAATCAAATTGACAATTCTTATATTAATTTAAAAGAAAGTTTATATAATCAGTTAACTTCTTTAAAAATTAAATCAAAAGAATTAGAAAAACAAAACAATCTACTTGAATCAAAATTATCAAACGCACCACAACAAGAAAAAGATTTTAAAGAAATTTATAGACAACAACAAATTAAAGAAAGTCTATATATTTATTTACTTCAAAAAAGAGAAGAAACCTCAATATCGTTAGCTGTAACTGTTTCAAACTCTAAAATTATTGATCAAGCTTATAGCAATGGCAGTGTTAAATCCCCAAAAACAAAACTTACTTTTATTTTAAGCATTATAATTGGTCTAATTATTCCAATTTTAATTATTTATATCAAAGGAATTCTTGATACTAAATTACATGGTATTAATGATCTTAAAGAATATGATTTACCATATATTGGAGATTTACCAATAATTAAAGACCAGTCAAATTTTGTTGTAAAAAACGATGTAAATTCAAGTATTGCAGAAGCTTTTAGATTATTAAGAACAAATATTAATTTTATTCCTCTCAAAAAATCAAATGAAGGAAAAGTAATTTTTATTACATCTACAATAAGTAAGGAAGGTAAATCTTTTACTTCTATTAATTTAGCTTCTACATATGGGTTAACAGGTAAAAAAGTATTACTTGTTGGTATGGATTTAAGAGCTCCTAAATTATTAGAATATATTGATGAAAAAAATCGTAAAGGAATAACAAATTTTTTAATTGATGAAAATCAAATACTAAATGAACTAATTCTTAAAATGCCTGAAAATGAAAATGTTGATATTTTACCTTCCGGACCAATCCCTCCAAATCCAGCTGAATTATTAATGCAGCATAGAGTTCAAATTTTATTTGATCAAATAAAATCGCAATATGATGTTATTATTGTTGATACTGCTCCAATCGGTCTGGTTACTGATACATTGTTAATTTCAAAATTTGCTGATATCATAGTTTATGTGTGTCGAGTACATTTCATCGATAAAAGATTTTTAGAAATACCTAAAAAATTAATAAATGAAAATAAACTCAACAATATGGTTGTTGTGTTAAATGGAACAGATCATAAAAAAGGTTATGGATATGGTTATGGATATGGTTATGGATATGGTTATGGATATGGTCAAGAAGCAAAAATACCTTGGTACAAAAAAATATTAGGCTTAAAAAAATAAAATCATTAATAATTACTTTATAATTTTAAAATCAAAAACAAAATGAAAAAAATTTTATTAATTTCGACAATATTAACAACAGGTTTAAGTTATACTCAAGAAAACAAAAGCATCAATAAACTTTCTATTGATTTAAATTATGGTATAAACAAACCTACTTCAGTGTTAACTTCAGGTTATTCTTCAAAAATTAATCCTTTACATGCTGATCTTGGGATAAGATACATGCTCAACACTAAATGTGGGATAAAATTAGATGCTGGAATTGATAATTTTAAAAGCAAAGTTACTAGTTATAACTTTGATTCAAAATACCTAAGATTTTCATTACAAGGTATAATAAATGTAGGGTCTTTAATCGGTTTCAATGATTTACGATTTGGATTACTTCTTCACGGTGGTGTTGGAACTGCATCTTTAAATACAAAAAAGATTGCAATAGGAAAACCTGCTGACGACATGATTAATGTAATGGTTGGTATAACACCACAATTCAGAGTTTCAAATAAAATTGCCTTAAATTTAGATTTATCTTATATCTCAAATATATACCAAGATCATAGATTTGATTATAAATCAACAAATTCATCTAGAGGATTTGATGGAAACTTTATAAATGCTTCAGTTGGTATTTCATACTATTTAGGAAAAAATGAAAAACATTTTGATTGGTCTGATGGAAGTGATGCTTTGAATAATCAAAAAATTGATTCTTTGGAATTAAGATTGGTGAATGCTACAAAAACATTACAAAAATCTACTTCTGGTAATAACTTAAATCCTACAGCTACACAAATTGAAAAACCTTCGTTACAACAATTACAAGTACAAATTAAAGCTACTGAAACAGCTTTAGTTGATACTGATAAAGATGGTGTAGCTGATTACTTAGATTTAGAACCTAATACTCCTGAAGGTGTTAAAGTTGACAAAGACGGTAAAGAAATCAAAAAATAAAATTATATAAAATACTTTTTTAGTATGAG
Source organism: Chryseobacterium gleum (assembly GCA_943326825.2). Lineage (GTDB taxonomy): Bacteria > Bacteroidota > Bacteroidia > Flavobacteriales_D > Crocinitomicaceae > CAIUKX01. Next base: position 2,435 of record CALPUT020000150.1, read on the forward strand.
GTGTCTGAGCGAAGTCGAAGACACCTTTTTTTATGCCAATACATTTTTACCAGCAATCCAACCTGTTGTCCAAGCTGCTTGAAAATTAAATCCACCTGTTACTCCATCAATATCTAAAACTTCGCCAGCAAAAAATAAACCATCTACTCTCCTACTCTCCATCTTTCTAAAGTCTACTTCATCTAAAGAGATTCCTCCTGCAGTTACAAATTCTTCTTTAAATGTAGTTTTTCCTTTAACCTCGTAACGATCGTTTATCAAAGTATTGATCAATTTATTCAAATTCTTTTTCCCTAATTCTTTCCAGCGGATTTCTTTATTGATTGAAGTCTTTTCCAATAAAAAATTCCACAAGCGATTAGTCATTGGAAATGGATTTAAGTTTATGATTTTTTTATCTCCATTTTTCAGAATAATTTGCTCTAACTGATATCGCAATTGATCTTCTTTAAGATCATTTAGCCAATTAACGAGAATAGCAAATTCATAGTTTTTCTCTGCTAAAATTCTTGCTCCCCAAGCAGATAATTTTAAGATGGCAGGACCGCTCATTCCCCAATGTGTAACCAATAAAGGTCCGTTTGCAATTAATTTAGTAGATTCAATTTTAACAGTCGTTTTTTCAACTACATTGCCCATCAATTCACTAATAGTATTTCCAGGCATATTAAATGTAAACAATGAAGGAAAAGGTTCTATGATTTTATGTCCCAAATTTTCTAGCCATTCCAATCCATTTCGTTTTGGTTGACCTCCTATGGTTACAATTACTTTATCTGCAATTATTTCTGAATCATTAGTTTGTATTAAAAACTGATTATGTAAATTTTTAGAAATGGATTTAACACTTGATTGAAGTTGAACTTTTATACCTAGGTCAATTGCCTCATTAACAAAACAATCAATAATCGTTTGTGAACTATTAGATTTAGGAAAAATACAATTGTCAGGTAATGTTTCTAAAATGATATTCCGCTTTTTAAACCAATCAATAGTTGATTGAGCATTAAATTCTTCAAATGCCTTTCGCAGATATTTTTCTCCTCTTGGATAATATTTTGACAAAGCAACATTATCAAAACATGCATGTGTAACATTACATCTTCCGCCACCAGAAACTTTTACTTTTGCAAGTATTTTTAATGATTTCTCAAGGATTGTAACTTCAGACTCAGGAAAATGCTCTTTAACTGATAATGCTGAAAAAAATCCAGCTGCTCCTCCTCCTATAATTAATACATGCATTTTTTACTCAACTTTTAAGTTTTTTCAAAATGAAAAAAAGTCCCAAATTCAATTGAAAATGGGACTTTATATGTTTACTAGAAAACTAGCTAAAATTCTTAAGCTTTCAATTGATCTTCACTTGATGAAGCAATAGCTGATTTTTCAAAACGAATTTTACTTCCTTCAGAATTTACTAAGACAGTAGAATCATTTACTTCCAATATTTTACCATGAACACCGCCAATTGTGACAACTTTGTCGCCAGCTTTTAATGTTTCTCTAAATTTCTTTAGGTCTTTTTGTTTTTTAGATTGAGGACGAATCATGAAGAAGTAGAAAACTACGATCATTAATCCTATCATTACCATTTGTTCCACTTGCATTTTCTATCTATTTATTTGTTATTACTATTTACCAATAATCGTTGCTTTGATCACTGTATTAGTCATTGAAGGTTCAGTGTTAGCAACTATCCTTACTGATTTTGAAATCACACCGGGTGATGCATTTTCAGTTGTAACATGTGCTTTAATTTCACCTGTTTCTCCTGGTGCAATTGGTTCTTCAGGTTTATCTGCAACTGTGCAAGAGCAAGAGCCATAAACTTCACCAATAACTAAAGGGAATTTACCTGTATTTTTTACTTCAAAAGTTGCATCTATAACTTCACCTTTCACAACTTTACCAGCATCATATACTAGATCAACCAGCATCGTTGTTTTATTACCTACTTCTACTTCAGTTGAATTAGAGCATGAAAATAAAGTCAAAGCAATAAACGAAAGTGTATATATTCTTTTCATCATATTAATTTATTAAACCTCTACCTACTTTTTTGATTTTATTAGCAGCATTCAAAGAATCTATTGCTTTATCTAAGATACCGTTAATAAATGTGTTACTTTTCGGTGTACTATAAAATTTAGAAATTTCAATGTACTCGTTCAAAGTAACTTTAGTTGGAATATTATTGAAAATTTGGAATTCTGTAATCGCCATTTTCATTAATAAAATATCCATTTTAGCAATTCTATCTAATTCCCAATTTTTTGTCAGATCATCAATTAATTTTTCATTCTCCTTATCCATAGAGATTGTATTTCTTAATAACTCTTTCACAAATTTAGTTTCATCTTCTTCATCCTTGTATAAATCCAAAATTCTATTTGGTCCTTCAGGAGTGAAATTTTTAATGGTTCTTAAAACCATAGTACAAGCCAAATCTATATCATCCATCCAATGAATGCTTTTTTCTTCGAAGAAATTATAAAGAATTTCTGAATTAGCTATTTCAGTTTTGAATAATTGAACCATAAAAGCTAGATCCTCTTCAAATCCATTTTGTCCATTATTCATAAACTCGAAATAAGTTTCGCTATCTCGAATTACATTAAAAATTTTGCGAAACATTTCTTGATGCTCATCTCCAACCCAATTCACTTTTCTGTCTTCTGAAATATTTCTTAATTGTTTGCTTTCAACTAAAAGCTTAACTATTTCATTATCAGAAAACTTAGTGTTTGGATTTAAATCAACATCGGTTGGACGTAATTTTTTCTTGTTCTCATCATGTCTTCTTTCAGCTAAACTATGAAGTTCTCCAAATGATAAGATAAGGTAAACGTATAAATCATAGATGCGCTCTATTGATTGTAACATTTCATTTTCAGCACTTCTGAAATTTTCATTCTTTGACTGAAAGTACGCATAAAGCGTTTGTAAAACTTTAATTCTTAAATGTCTTCTATTAAGCATTCTTTTTATTTATATTACAAAGGTAGTTTAACTTTACCTATTGATTCTATTCTTTCTTCTGCCATTTTATTAGCAATTTTATATGTAGGAACATTTTCAGAAGAAGATCTTTTTACAATATTTGTAATCGTATTGTAAATCTCATCTGCTTTCCCCATAGCCCATTCAGAAGTTAAACCTTTCACTTCTGAATAACAGTTAATTACTCCACCAGCATTTAATGCGAAATCAGGAGCATAAATAATCCCTTTTTGCATAACTGCTTTACCATGGATATCTTCATTTTTCAGTTGGTTATTTGCCGCACCAGCAATTATTGAACATTTTAATCTATTGATTGTATCGTCATTTACTGTAGCACCTAACGCACATGGAGCGTAAATATCCATGTCAACATCATAAATTTCATCCAAACCAACCACTTTCGTTTTATATTTTTCTGAAATGTATTTCAATGATGGTTCGTAAGCATCAGTAATTGTAATATCTGCCCCTTCTTTTGACAAATACTCAACTAAATACGCTCCAACATGTCCAACACCTTGAACAGCAATTTTTCTTCCCGATAATGAATCAGTACCAAATTGTTGTTTTGCTGCAGCTTTCATACCCATATATACACCATGAGCAGTTACTGGAGATGGATCACCACTTTTACCTGGTAAACCTACAACATGATTTGTTTCCATGTTCACATAAGTCATATCTAAAGTATTGATGCCAACATCTTCAGCTGTGATATACTTTCCTGCTAAACTATTCACAAATTTACCGAATCTTCTCATCAAAGCTTCTGACTTCATAGTATGTGAATCTCCAATAATAACAGCTTTACCACCACCTAAATTCAATCCTGAAATTGAATTTTTATATGTCATACCTCTCGATAAACGAAGTACATCATTTAATGCTTCTAATTCATTTTTATATATCCA
>CALPUT020000151.1 GCA_943326825.2 Chryseobacterium gleum
GGATTTAAAGCGAAATTATTTATTTATGATTCTAAGAATGATTCAGCATCTGTGAAATCAATCTTAAATAAAAAAGAATTCGCTTCAATGGATATGGTGATTGGACCTTTGTTTCCAGATAAAATGGGAATTGTAGCTGAATGGTGCAAGAAAAACAAAGTGCGTTTTGTATGTCCTGTTGCTTCAAATGCAGCAATCTTAAAAAATAATCAATTTGTTTATTCTTCTGTTCCATCAGATATGACATTAATGGAAGGGGCTGCAAAATATCTTTTATCACTTAATTTACAAGATCAATTGGTATTAGTGAAGCCAACCAATTCAAAAGATCAGTTGTTATATGAAAGTTTTAGACAATCATTTTTGAATTTACCTTCTAAAGGTATGCGGCCTAAATTAATTGAAATCAGTGTTTCAGATGTAAAGGCTTATGTGAAAAAAGGATTAAATACTTATTTTGTAGTGCCTACCAATGATAAATCTACAGCTTTGAAATTTATCAATACTTTGAATTCTTGTACAAAGAATTTTACAGGTATAATCTCAGTTTTAGGAACTAAAGAGTGGGTTAATTTTGATGAAATAAGTGGTGAATATAAAAACAAATATAATTTCCAGTTTCCGTCTCCAAACGACTTTAATTATTCTTATGAGGCAATAAAGGAAGTCATGAAGATTTATAGGAAAAATTATAGTTCTGATATGTCTAAAATGGCAGTTCAAGGATTTGATGTGTCTTTTTTCTTTATTTCTAAATATCTATTAGGAAAGGATCTTTCTGAAGGATTGATGACTAATTTTGAGATGTTTCAAAAAGGAAATGGTAATGGTTTTGAAAATGGTAATGTTTATATCCTAAAACAACAAGATTTCGAAATAATCAAGATTTATGAGTCATTTGAATAAGGAAGCGATTGCAGATGGTATGAATTCTCTGCAAAAATATATTTGTGATAAGTTAGAACAAATAGACGGTGTTTCTTTATTTAATAATGATGAATGGTCAAGAGCTGAAGGTGGTGGTGGATTAACCAAAATTATTCAAAAAGGGGGTATAATTGAAAAAGGAGGTGTAGCATTTTCTGCAGTCGACGGACCTGTGACCGAAATGATGCAAAAGCAAATGAATATCGAAGGAACAGAATTCTTTGCTACAGGCGTTTCAATAGTATTACATCCGCATAATCCGCATATTCCGATTATCCATATGAATGTTCGTTATTTTGAATTAAATGATGGAACGTTTTGGTTTGGTGGAGGAATCGATTTAACACCTCATTTTATTGTTGAATCACAAGCGAACTTATTTCACGAAGGGTTAAAAGCTATTTGTGATAAATACAACGTTAATTTTTATCCAAAATTCAAAAATTGGGCAGATGATTATTTCTTTATTCCTCATAGAAATGAAACAAGAGGAATTGGCGGAATTTTTTTCGATCACTTAACAATCGAAGATGCAAATCTGTCAAAAGAAGAAATTTTTAATTTTTGTATTGAATTAGGGCAAAATTTCCCAATACTTTATAATCAACAAGTTGAACTAGGTAAAAATCTTCCTTTCACAGAAAAAGAAATTCAATGGAGAAACTTGAGAAGAGGTAGATATGTTGAATTTAATTTGGTAAATGACCGAGGTACAAAATTTGGATTAGTCTCAAATGGTAGAACTGAATCGATTTTGATGAGTTTACCAGCAAATGCTTCTTGGGAATATAATTTTCAACCTGAAGAAAATTCAAAAGAGAAACAGACTTTAAATCTTCTAATAAAAGGACATTCTTGGTTACGAAATTAATAGTCAAAATGATTAAACCATAGTTTTTGGTTAATATTTTTTTTATTATTATCGATCAAATTAGATTTTGTTTTTTGTAATTAAGCAACCCTTTTTATATGTTTACGTCAATAAACTATGAAAACTACTTTATTAATATTTATTTTTTTGACAATAATTTTCACTAATGGAATTTATTCTCAAAATGTTGTCCAAGATTCAAATCCTAAGAAGGAAACTTTATCTCAAACATTCAGTTATAATTTTTTATCGAATTTAGACCAAGAAAAGATAATCAAGATTAAAGAATTCGTATTGAAAAGACAAGGTGTTATACTTTGTGAAATAAATAAAGTTGAAAAAACGATAACTATTGGAATTGATAACACACTAGATGTTAAAAGTGTTAATTATTTGATGGATGTAATACGAAAAAATTATTTAGATAGTATTGATGCACCGATAGAAAAAGACGTTCACAATCATAAACATTAATCAACTTTACTCATATCAAAATTTTTAAATTATGCAATTTAAGATTTTTTCAAAAGGTTTATTTCTATTAGTATTATCACTTGTCTCAGTTTTTAAAAGTTTTAGCCAAGGAGGAACAAATGGAACTGCAGCAGCAGGCTCACCTATAACTCTTCCATTCTCTGCAAATGGAACTACTGTTGGTAAAGGCAATGATTACAGTAATATTTCAGTAATGGGTAATGTAGGTTTTACATCTGGACCAGATTGGCTTTATTATTTTTGTGCGACTTCAGATAACTTACTTACCTATAACTTAACTTTTACTCCAGATGCAATTAATGGTGTCTGGCCATCAGTTTCTGTATGGAAAGGTGGAGTTCCGGGTGTTGGTACATTAGTTGGACAAAATGCAACGGATGGAACTACAACATCTAGTTTAACAGGTCAGGTGATTATTCAGACAGGTCAATGTTATTACTTCTTAATAGATAATTGGTCTTTACCAAATGGTTTTGCTTATAGTATATCTTTAACGTTGCCACCAGCAGAACCAGTTTTAACAGTACAACCTTCATGTACTAATATTGGATTTGATAATGGTAACTTTACAGGTTGGACAGGAGGATATAGTTATTCAGTAACTACAAATTTACCTGGTTCGTCAACTCCATTATTTGTTCCAGATGTATACAACACTACTACTGTTCAACATGCAATTACTTCAGGAGCTACCACTGATCCGTTTGCAGGTTTTCCTCAAGTATGCCCTGGTTTAGGTACCAATTCAGCTAGAATAGGAAGTATTGATAATTTAGCGCCTTCTAATTTATATCCTAATAGAGGTGGATCTATGATTGAGCAAAAATTTGCAGTTACTTCTTCAAATGCAATGTTTACATATCATTATGCAGCTGTTGTTCAAAATGCATTATCTAAAATCCCATTAGTAAGTGTGGTTTCAGGTGGAGATAGTCTAGATGCTTCTGGAGCAATTGTTTATTTACCTAATCACGCAAACACAGGTGATTCATTAGCACCTCACCAAACAGTTCAGCAACCTTTTTTTAAAGTTGAGTTATTTGATAATAACGGAAATCCTTTAACTTGTGGTAATTATTTAGTTGTTGGAGGTCCCGGAGTTCCTGGTTTTACATTAGTTCCTGGATCAACAGATATTTATTACAAAAATTGGACGGCATCATTTATTGATTTAACCCCCTACATTGGCTCTAATGTTAAAGTACGATTTTCAGTTGCAGATTGCAGTTTAGGTGGACATTTCGCTTATGCATATATTGATGGAATTTGCGAGCCAGTTATTGTAAATAATCCAGTATCAGTATGTCCAAATGGTTCAACTACACTAACATCTTCTTTAACGGGTGTGTCCTATTCATGGACAAATAATGCTTCACCTGGTATAGTAATAGGTACTGCTCAATCTTTGACTGTCTCTCCAACGGCGTCTTCGACAACATACAAATGTGTTGTAACTGCAGCTTCAGGATGCAGTTCAACTTTAACATTTATAGTGAATGTTTATCCGACAGTAATTGCTACAGCAACAAAAACAACTGTTTGTGCAGGGAATCCAGGGATAATTACAACTACTGCAAATCCAGCAGGCGGTTCTTTTAATTGGACAAATGGCGGTTCATCAAATACATTTACTCTATCACCCGCTGTAACAACATCTTATATTGGTACATATACAGATTTGAATGGTTGTAGAGATACAGCTGTCGCTGTTATCACTGTTAATCCATTGCCAATAGCCCCGCCAACCACTCCAGTAACCTACTGTCAAAATCAAACACCTAATAGTTTAACTACTTCAGTAACTGTTTCCTCTGGATGTACGTTGAATTGGTATAATGTGCCAACATTAGGCACTTCTATTTCAATGCCAATTGTATCAACTGTTTCACAGAGTTCAACAACATATTATGTTTCTCAAATAGTTACAGCAACAGGCTGTGAGGGACCGAGATCTCCTATAACAGTTATAGTTAATCCGTTGCCTGTTGTAGTCGTTAATTCACCTTCTACATGCGCAGGGATTGCTGTAACTTTGACAGCTTCTGGAGCAAATACATATTCATGGTCAACAACACCAGTACAAACAGGAGCTTCGATTTCAGTGACACCTTTAGTGCCATCATCTTATACTGTTACTGGAACGAGTGCTTTAAACTGTTCAAATTCAGCAACATCAAATGTTTCAATTAATGGTTCATTAAATTTAACAGTTAATGATACAACAATTTGTAATGGAGGAACAGCTGTAATTAAGGCGAGTGGTGCTACAAATTATTCATGGGCATCAGGAGAAACAACTGCTACAATTTCAGTTTCACCAACTACACCAACTACTTATTCCGTTACAGGTACAACCGCAGGATGTGTTGGAACAGTAACTTCAACTGTAACTGTAAATCCAGTTCCAACAGTAACTGTTAACTCACCTTCTGTTTGTAATGGAACTCCTGCAAGCATAGTCGCTACTCCTAATATTACAGGTGGAACTTATTCGTGGTCTCCAGCTAGTACTGCAACGGCAACAATTTCAGTGACACCATCAATAACAACTCCTTATACAGTTACTTATACATTGAATGGTTGTCAAAATACTGGCTCAGGAACAGTGACAGTAAATCCTATTCCAACAGTAACAGTTGATAATAAAGCGATATGTGCTGGAGATCCTCCAGCAACATTAACAGCAACTCCATCACCTTCAGGTGGAACATATTTATGGAATCCAAGTTCTACAACTGCGTCTACAATCTCTATGTCGCCAGCAACTACAACACTTTATACAGTAACATATACTACTTTAAATGGATGTTCAGCAACTGGTTCAGGTACAATAACAGTGAATCCACTTCCTATAGTAGATGCTGGAGTTTCACATTCAGTTTGTATTGGTAGTTCAGTAACTTTAACTGCAACAGGTGCTTCAACTTATGTTTGGGATAAAAACGTTGTCAATGGAGTTCCATTTACACCTACAGGTACCGATACTTACACGGTAATTGGCACTTCAGGTGCAGGTTGTATTGCAACAGATAATGTAACTATCACTGTAATTCCACTACCTGTAGTTTCATTTTTCCCAAGTGATACTTTTGGATGTTCCCCATTAAATGTAATGTTTACAAATACTACAACTGGTGGAGCTACAAATTGTGTTTGGACAATTAGTGATGGAACAACATTGAATGGTTGTTCAACAGTTCAGCATACATTTAATTCTGCTGGATGCTTTGATGTAACATTAACAACTTCAACTCCTGAAGGATGTTCAAGTACTTTGACACTTCCAAGTTTAATTTGTGTAGAAGCTCGACCAACAGCTAATTTTGTTCCATCCCCATCTGTAATGCCTAGTTTTTCAACTTTAAGTTCTATGCTTAATCAATCTAATGGAGCAGTAGCCTATAATTGGAATTTTGATGATGGAAGTGGATCTACTGAAACTAATCCTTCACATCTTTTTCCAGGTAAAGAAGAGGCAGATTATTTGATTACTTTAGTTGTATATTCACAATCTGGGTGTACTGATACTGCAAAAGTTCCAGTTCATGTTTATGAAGATATAATTTATTATATCCCTAATACGTTCACCCCAGATGGTGACGACTTTAATGAAGTTTTCCTGCCAATTTTCTCTTCTGGTTTTGATCCATCAGATTATATTTTATACATTTTTAATAGATGGGGAGAATTAATTTTTGAATCACATGATCCGAAGGTTGGATGGAAAGGAACTTTTGGTGTTGATGGTATTCAAGTTCAAGATGATACATATACATGGAAAATCATTTACAAACATAAAAACGATAAAACGAAAAATGTTATAATTGGTCACGTTAATGTTTTAAAATAAAACATCTCTTTTTTAGATACTAAAAAGCTGTCTTAGATAAACTAAAGACAGCTTTTTTTTTAAATATAGTAGGTAGAAATACATAGTTCGTAAAAAGATAAATTATCTTACTTTTGTTTTGAGCAACGATTTAATTAATTTAACGTTGTGCTATTAATACTCTATTTACTA
>CALPUT020000152.1 GCA_943326825.2 Chryseobacterium gleum
ACAGTTCCTTTAATTCCAATATATTTTCCGTTCGAATCATAATAAGGTGAGCTGATTGTATATAGATATTTTTCTTTATTATTTACAATTAATTTCCGTTCAATTCTGAATGTTTCTTTATTGTTTATTGAGTTTTTTATTGTTGTTTCTAACGAGTCAAATTGCTGTTTGTTCATACTTTGATTGAACTGTTTTAATAATTCTTCATCTTTAATTGTATTGTCAATTTCATAAATATTATACATTTCATCAGACCAAAATAGCTGCATTTTCTGTTCATTAAATTCCCAATTCCCTATTTTAGAAATGAATTGTGCCTCTTTTAATTTTTCTTGATTCATTAACAACTGACGTTTGTATTCCATCTCAATCGTTAAATCATTATGCGTACCGATCATTCTTAATGGTTTCCCATCACTATTCCATTCGACAATTTTACCTCGATCTAAGATCCATTTATATGAGCCGTCTTTACAAAGAATTCTATGCATGCTTTCATAAAATGATGTTAAACCATTTAAATGTTTTTCAATTTCTTTTTCGGCTAGTGAAATGTCTTCAGGATGAACTCTTTTCGTCCATTCATCTACATGGTTTGATATTTCATCGATGTTAAAACCAAGTGTTTTTTTCCAGGCATCTGAAAAATAAGTTTCATTGGTTATAATGTTCCAATCCCATAATCCGTAATTTGAATTTTCAATTGCAATTTTCCAACGCTCATCTGCGATTCTTTTTTCTTCAAGCTGAATAATTTCTTTTGTTACATCTCTTTCTATTGCGATGAAATATTCTATTTGATTCTTTTCATCATAAATTGGAGATATATTTATATTTAGCCAATATTCTTTGCCTGATTTTGAATAATTTAAAATGTTTACATCAATTTCTTCTTTTTGTTTGACTGCTTTTCGAATATCTTCAACCGTATTATGATTGGTTTTTTTTCCTTGTAAAAGTGAACCAGGTTTTTTACCTATTACTTCTTCTTTTGTATATTCACTTATTTTACTAAACGCATTGTTTACCCATACAATATGGCCTGATGGATTTGTAATTACGACAGCATCTTTCGTTTTAGATACAACTTTTGTAATTAGATGAAATTCTTCTTCTTTTTTAATTTGTTCAGAAATATCTCTTCCTATTCCATAAAACTCTCCAGTTTCTTTATCTATATTTCCTTTCCAACTTATATATCTATAAAAACCATTTTTAGTTTTATAACGATTAACTATTACATCAGCTCCGATACCGTCAATATGTTTAGCTATTTCAATTTTTGTATGATTAAGATCTTCAGCATGAATAAATTTTGTAAATGGTTTATCCAAAACATCACTTATTTCCCACTCTAATATATTTGTAAAAGCCTGATTGATTTTTTTGAAATTTCCATCAGGACATACTACACATATTATATCCATTGATAGATTAAAAATCTTTTTATAGTCGTTCTGATCTTTCATTTGTATTATTATTCTTTAATTAAGAACTTATCATTAATTAAAACACTTGTTTAACTAGAGGTTTTCTTAATTATTTTGTAAAACCACCTTAAAGAAATAAAATTGGGATATTTGTATATGTTTCAATTTAGTATCTTTAATATTTAAATTGGATATTTTAATTGTGTTTAGATATAATAAAAATAAGCATTTTTAAAATATCAATTTCGTTCTTGAGTTAATTTATAAATCAAGAAAATGTTATATGACGTGTTCTTTTATTTTTTCAATTAATTGAAAAACTTCATAAGGTTTTGAAATGTAATCATTCATACCTGCTTCAAAACATTTTTCTTGAACATCTTTAGTAACATCGGCCGATACCGCGATTATTGGAATTTTAGATTTAGTTGGGTCTTTAAGAGTTCTAATTGCAAAAGTTGTTTCATAACCATTCATTTCAGGCATCATTAAATCCATTAATACAATCTGAAAGTCAGCTTTTTCTAATGCTTCAATTGCTAATTTACCATTATCAGTAATTTCAACTTCAAAACCTTCTTTTTGTAAAATTGTTTTAATCAACAATTGATTAATCGCATTATCTTCAGCAACTAAAATGGAAATTGATTTGTAATTTACCATAGTGTTTTAAGTATTTGGTTATGACTATTTTTTACTTTTGATTTTTTTAGTCATTTAAATAATTAATAATTCTAAGGATTATGATCCTTTATTTTTTCAGTGTATTAACAATAATCAAATTTAACAAATAATTAATATATTAATTACTTTAATTTTCTTTAAATAATTCTTTTTTTGATTTATTGTTAGTTATATTTCATCTTATCTTTTTTGAAAAACTTTCCTTGAGTTATTAAAGTGCTTATTGTATTATTTTTGTAAATAAATATATTATGAAAAGAGAGGTTATAAATACAGCTGATGGATCTAAAACTATCCGTATTGTTGATTTAGATGAAAATTATCACTCTAGTCATGGCGCACTTCAAGAAGCAGAATATGTTTTCATCAAGAACGGTATTGAAGCATTTAAAGACGAAAAACATCTTTCCATTTTTGAAATGGGATTTGGTACGGGACTAAATGCTTTTTTGACATGTTTAAATGCTTTAGAAAATGATTTAAATATTGATTATGATGGAATTGAAGCATATCCGGTTTCAATTGAGGAAATGAATCAATTGGATTATGACTCTTTAAAAGGCTCTGAATATAGTTCCATTTTCAATAAAATTCATTTGACTTCTTGGAATCAAAAAAATGAAATCAATTCAAATTTCTCATTGACAAAAATTGAAAATAAAATTGAAAATTTTTCTTTTCAAAAAGAAAAATACAACATCGTTTATTATGATGCATTTGGACCTAGAGCTCAAGAAGAAATGTGGTCATTAGAAATTTTTCAAAAATTATATACATCCATTAAAGAAGGAGGTTTTTTAGTAACCTATTGTGCAAAAGGGCAAGTAAAAAGAGATCTTAAAACCGCAGGATTCAAAATTGAAGCATTACCTGGGCCTCCAGGAAAAAGGGAAATGACAAGAGCTTGGAAGAGGTGACTTCGAGTTCACTCAATCACCTTCTATTATTTTGTTGACTGAGCGGAGCCGAAGTCAACATTCATTCTAATTCTCCATTCTTTAGGATATAGATTATTAAATCGATTTCCAATATTTTTAATCCATCCAAGCGGTTCTTTTTCAAAAGTGATTAATTGAAATCCCATCGCACCATTAATTGAAAAAGTATCTCCATGCAAATATTTAAGTGCTAAGTCTTTTTCTAAGTTGATACTATTACTTTTTTCAGAAATTCTTAAAAATGGATTGAATGCTAATTCTTCATGTGGAATAATTCCTTTTCTTGAAATCTCACCGATATTCGTTCCCATTTTAATTATGTGCAAATTTGCTTGTAAATGAAGGAATTCATTTGTGAAATCTTTTGGAAAAGCTAATAATTTATCATTCCAATTGAAGACATTACATGTTTCTAGTTTTGCAAATTTTGAGCAGTCTAACAGATCTTTTTGAAGTTTTAAATCGTTATTTCTAATGAATTTATTTTTTTTATTTTCATTTCCAATTTTCTGAAATACGGCAATATAAAAACCTTCAGTAGCAGTTTTTCCAGGAATACAGTAGAATCCTTTTTGAATTCTATCTTTTTGTATTGGTTCTTTTAATTCAACCGAAACAATCTCAGCTTCCAAATTATTTAATAACCATTCTACATTATCTTCATTTTCATCTTCGTTAAACGTACAAGTCGAATAAATTAAATATCCGCCAGCTTTTAAGGAATCCCAAACATCCATGACAATTCTTTTTTGTCTTGCCGCGCACAATTGAACATTGTCTTCCGTCCATTCCGTTCGAGCATTTGGATCTTTACGAAACATGCCTTCCCCAGAACAAGGAGCATCAACAACGATTGAATCAAAGAAATTTGGGATTTTTTCAAAATGTTCAGGATCATTGTTTGTGACAACAACATTTGCATGTCCCCATTTTGATAAATTTTCTCTTAAAATTTTGGCTCTTGAATTAATTACTTCATTACTAACAAGCATTCCTTTATTGTTCAAAAATGAAGCGATTAACGTACTTTTTCCACCAGGAGCAGCGCAAAGATCTAAGATTTTAGGTTGTTCAGGTAAATCTAATTGTCTTAAAACTGTATCCAAAACCATAGAACCAGCTTCTTGAGGATAATATGTTCCAGCATGAAATAATGGATCTAAGGTAAAAGAAGGTCTTTCAGTTAAATAATATCCATTTTGACACCAATCGATCTCTTTTTGAAATGGTAAATTTGGTTTTGCTTTATGTGGATTTAAACGAACTGAGGTTGGAGTTTCAGTTTTTAAAGCCATTAATAATTCTTCTCCAAGGAAAAGATCATTCTTTACTCTATTTTCAAATTTTATTGGGAATGGAATCATTCTTGAATATTTTGTAACGTAATTTTTATAATTTCTTTTGAATGGTTGTCAGCAATATGTGTTGAACTAATTCGGATTCCAACACACCAAATGATTGTTTCTTGATCGGTTAGTACTAAAATATCTTTCTTTTTGAAAGTCGGAATTTTGGCATCTTTAATTATGTCAGATAAAAGTTTAGTTCCTTTCAAACCAATTGGTTGCATGCGATCTCCATTTTTCCATTTACGAAGATTTAATTCACCGTTTAATTTAGCTGAATCGATGTAAATTTCGTTTTTTGAAAATTCATGAGGTAGTGAACTTACTTTTTCAATAAGTATTTTCGGTAAATTAATTTGTTGATTATCTGTTTCAAAAACAAAACAATTTTCTTCTCTAGAAATTGAAATAAAAGGACAATCTTCATTTTTTTCTAACCGAATATTTTTCCCTTTTTGAGAAGTTCGAATTTTCTCTAAATCAATTAGTAATCCAGGTTTTTGGTTTAATTGTCTTAATAATTCAATTCGTTCTTCATTCGTTAGTGAATCAAATAAATCAAATGAGATGACATTTTTATTTTTGATATCCTTCAACAAAATCGAAACTTTTTCTTCGATTAATGCTTGGTTTTCTTGAAAAATAGATGTCAAAAGTTTAACACTTTCCTTCAACGTTGGAATCGATTCGATTAACTCAGGTATTAGAATATTTCTTAGAATATTTCGTTTGTATTTATTTTTTTTATTTGAATAATCTTCTCTCCATTCAATACTGTTACTATTCGCAAATTCGATAATTGAATCTTTTGAGAATGAAAGTAAAGGTCGAATAAAACGTTTGTTTTCAGATTTCATACAAGCCATTCCCATAATTCCAGATTTACGAGCAATATGCATGAAAAAAGTTTCAATTTGATCATCTAAATGATGTCCAAGTGCGATGTAGTTATTCTCAGATTTAGTTCTAAATTTCTCAAAGAAATCATAGCGAACATTTCTAGCTACTTCTTGAAGATTACCTCCAAATTCATCTAATTGTTCCTGAAGATGAATATCTAATAAATGAAAAGGAATAGTTAATTTTTGACAGGTTTTTTCAACCAATTCTTTATCTGAAATGGAGTCTTTGCCTCTCAAATTGTAATTAACATGTAAAACTTCTAAATTAAAATCAAGAGAATGAAAAATTGATAGTAATGTCATAGAATCAACGCCACCGCTACATGCAAGAAATATTTTTTTTGATTTTAAATGTTTCCAATTTTCAGCAATATATTGAATAATTTCACTCATTCATTCCGTCTAAGATACGTTTTACTTTAACGAAACATTCTTCATACTCTTTTTCAGGATCGGATAGAATTGTAATAGCACTTCCAAC
Organism: Chryseobacterium gleum; assembly: GCA_943326825.2. Classification (GTDB taxonomy): domain Bacteria; phylum Bacteroidota; class Bacteroidia; order Flavobacteriales_D; family Crocinitomicaceae; genus CAIUKX01. The sequence continues at coordinate 5,782 of CALPUT020000152.1, forward strand.
AGAACAAGTTAATTTTTTGTTCTTTTTATTATAAAGCAATGTTCGGATAACTACATTGAAATCAAAATCACCATTTGGTTTTATGTAACCCATTGTTCCAGAATATAATCCTCGGGTGAATGATTCATGTTCTTCGATTAATTCCATGACTCTTTTTTTTGGAGCACCGGTCATTGAGCCCATAGGAAATGTGGATTTAATGATATCAGTAAAAGAGATAGAAGGTTCAATCTCGCATGAAATTTTAGAAATCATTTGATGCACTGTTTCATATGAATAAATTTCACAGAGTTCATCAACTTTTACACTGTTTTTAGAAGCAATTTTTGATAAATCATTTCTAACCAGATCTACAATCATCACATTTTCTGATCTTTCTTTTGGATCATTCTTTAACTCATTGATTAACTGATTATCTTCTTCTTCAGTTTGACCTCTTTTTTTGGTTCCTTTGATTGGCTCAGAACTTAATTTTAAATTTTGTTTTTTAATAAAACGTTCTG
>CALPUT020000153.1 GCA_943326825.2 Chryseobacterium gleum
AATTCTTTACAACATGAGCGAAGATAAAGAAGGTTTCAGAGATCGTATTTCTACAGTCAATGAAAAAGGAAAACGCGTTTGGGTATTTCCTAAAAAACCAAAAGGTAAATTTTTTAATTACCGTAAATTAACTAGTTATTCATTACTTGCAATTCTATTTGCCCTACCCCACATTAAAGTTCACGGTGACCAATTTTTACTCCTAAATGTCATTGAACGAAAATTTATCATATTTGGATATATTTTCTGGCCACAAGATTTCTATATTTTTGCAATTGCTTCCATTCTAGCTGTCGTATTCGTAATTGTTTTCACTATCATTTTCGGTCGTATTTTCTGTGGATGGGTATGTCCTCAAACCATATTTATGGAAATGATATTCAGAAGAATTGAATACTGGATTGAGGGTGATTATACACATCAAAAAAAATTAGAAAATCAAGCTTGGAATGGAGAAAAAATAAGAAAAAGAGTTCTTAAACATTCTATTTTTTGGATTATCTCTTTTGCAATTGCAAATACATTTTTAGCCTATATAATTGGTGAAGATCAATTATGGAAAATTCAAACTGATAACGTTGAAAATCATATTGGCGGATTAATCTCAATTGCAGTTTTCACTTCTGTTTTCTACATGGTGTTTTCTCGATTGAGAGAACAAGTTTGTACAACTATTTGCCCTTATGGTAGATTACAAGGAGTATTACTAGATCCAAATACAATGGTTGTAGCTTACGACTACAAAAGAGGTGAAGAAAGAGCGAAATTTAAAAAGAATGAAGATAGAACTGCAATCGGAAAAGGAGATTGTATTGACTGTAAGTTATGTGTTCATGTTTGTCCTACAGGTATTGATATTAGAAATGGTACTCAACTAGAATGTATCAATTGTACTGCATGTATCGATGAATGTGATACGATGATGGAAGGTGTTGGTCTTAAAAAAGGATTAATTCGATTTGTTTCTGAAAACGGGATCAAAACCGGAACACGTTTCCAATGGACAAGAAGAGTGAAAGCTTATATAGCTTTGTTGATAGCGCTTCTAACTTTACTTGTTACTTTATTAGTTACAAGAAGAGATTTTCAAGCAACAATATTTAGACAAAGAGGTACAACTTATCAGACAAATAACACAGGTTATATCAGCAATATTTTCGAAATTAATCTTTCAAATAAAACAAGAAAGAATTATAACATTCAATTAAAATTAGATGACGCATTCGGAAAAATTGATCTAGTTGTAAATAACTTGAAATTAAAACAAGAAGCACATCTTAAAGATCGTTTTATTGTAAAATACCCTTTCACAGCAATGGAAAATGGGAAACGAAAAATCACAATTATTGTTCTAGGAAACGGCAAAGAAATTGATAGAGTCAAAGTAAGATTTTTAGGTCCATTAATGTAAAATAATTAAAATGGATTTAAGATCTCTTATTTGGCTTAAAAAATAATTTTAAAAATATAAAATATGAACTGGGGAAGAGGAATTACTATTGCAATGATTGCATTTATGACTTTCATTCTATATATGGTTTTCACATTAATGTCAAGAAATACTGACTTAGAATGTGAAGATTATTATCAAAAAGAGCTAAATTTTGAAAAAGAAATTTCAGCATTAAAAAACACAAACAAACTTAAAGAAAAGGTAAAAGTAACTTTGAACGATACATATGTTATTGTTCAATTTCCAAATTTAGAAGAGTTAGATTCTATCAAAGTAGAATTATATCGCCCAAATAACGAAAAAGATGATCAAGTGTTTTCTGTACAAGAATCTAAGGTTGTTATGATACCAAAATCAAAATTGAAAAAAGGTGTCTACGAAATGAACATACAATATCAAGTGAAACGTGAATTGTATATGCAAAAAGAATCAATTGAAATTTAATTAAACCGTTTAAAATTGATATCGTTACTCACATCTGCATTGATTTTAGGGATGATTTCAAATCTCCATTGTGTTGGAATGTGCGGACCTATTTCAATGGCCATACCATTTGATAGAAGTTCAAAATTTAATTTAACAATTGGAATAATTGAATACAATTTCGGTCGAATTTTAATCTATTCTATATTTGGAACAATTGTAGGATTAATTGGTTTAGGTATTCAATTTGTTGGAATTCTTCAAAGTTTGAGTATTATTTCTGGATTTGGAATTGTATTATATGCCTGGAGAAAATTTTTATTTACGGGTACATTTTTTAATCCATTTAGAATAAAATTTATTCAACGATTTACCTCAAGAAATATGGGGAAAGTAATTAAATCACAAAGCCCTTTTAAATTTTTCTTATTCGGAACTTTGAACGGACTTCTTCCTTGCGGAATGGTTTATACAGCATTAATCACATCTATTATTGCGGGTAGTCCTTTCAACTCAGGATTAACAATGTTATTTTTCGGAATTGGAACTATGCCAGGAATGATTCTTATTACATATTTTGCAAATCAAATTACAAATCGATTTAGAGGTAAAATAAATAAGGTACTCCCCTATCTGGTTACACTTATTGGATTAATCATAATTTTAAGAGGATTGAATTTAGATATCCCATATTTGAGTCCTAAAATATCCTTTAGTGAGAAGACAAAAGAAATAAAATCAATTTCTTGTCATAAAAGCTTTAACAAAAATAAAATCGAAAAATAAATAATTTTCTTTGAACGTTTTCGAAGGTGAATTGTATTCAGAAGAAAACGATTTATGAAAGCACTTTTTATTATTTTATTTTCAAGCTTTATTAGCTTCAACTTATTTTCACAACCTGGTGATTATTTAATTCAAACATCCAAAATTCAACTTGCAATATTATTTGATGGTTCAAATAGCATGGATGGTCTAATTGATCAGGCAAAATCTCGAATTTGGAATATTGTAAATGAAGTAAGTTCTTATAAAAGCAATGGACAAAATGTAACTTTAGAAATTGCTCTTTACGAATATGGAAATACTGCATTTTCACCTTCTTCAAATTACATTAAACAACTCGTTCCTTTAACAAGTGATTTAGATTTAATATCTCAAAACTTATTTGGGATCAAAACAAATGGTGGTGAAGAATATTGTGGAGCAGTTATTTTTCAGTCATTAAATGACTTGAACTGGTCTAACAACCCTTCTGATTTAAAAATGATATATATTGCAGGAAACGAACCGTTCAATCAAGGACCAATCGACTATAAAAATGTAATGAAAAATGCAAAAGAAAAGTCTATCTTCATAAATACTATCTATTGTGGTCCTTTTAGTCAAGGTAAAACTGAATTTTGGTTTGATGGAGCTCAAGAAGGAAATGGTGATTATTTCGCAATCGATTCAGATCAAAAAATTCAACATATAGTTACTCCATACGATACCGAAATTAATAGTTATAATGATTCATTAAATAAAACCTATGTTGGTTATGGCAGTATGGGGAATGACAAAAAAATAAATCAATCTAAACAAGATGAAAATGCAGCTTCGGCCGCTCCATCTATTTTAGTTGAACGGACAATAGTAAAATCAAAAAAATCCTACAATAATTCTTCTTGGGACTTAGTGGACGCAGTTGAAATAGATGGGAAAGATATTTCTGAAATAAAAGAAGAAGAGTTGCCTGAAGATTTTAAAGGGAAATCAGATGAAGAAAAGAAAAAAATGATTGAGCAGAAAGTCCAAGAAAGAGAAAAATATCAACAAAAAATAAATCAGCTTGCAGTCAAAAGAAACGAATTCATCGAAAAGGAAAAACTTAAATCCCTTAATTCAACATCAAGTGATGATTTTGGAACTTCAATTAATAACAGTATTGAAAGTAAAGCCAAAACGAATGGCTTTGAAAAAATCAAGCTTTAAAATAATCTTCCTAAATATATTTTGTTCTTGTTTTAATATGATAAATCACATGTTTAGCTAATTTACATCATGTTTTATTTGAATTGAATCATTGATATTTGTTATATAAAGTTAAACCATTAATAAATAAAATATGAGCAAACAAGAAGCACTTTACGATGTACACCAAGAACATGCAGAATGGATTAGCAAATTGAATTTTTACAAAGATGACATTAAAATCTTTAATACACGTTTAGAAGAGATTGTATCAAAAAATAATGGTGTAGAAGTTCTTTCCGAAGTAGAAAAATTTCAAAATCAATTCATTATTCAAAGAAATAACATTGATGAAATTGCACATATCATCACTTTAGATGAAGTAGAAATACAAAATGAAGTAAAAGCTAATCCAGTTGCTGTGGATCACAGAAAAGTTGGTGATCAATCTGAACATAGAGATTTAGTTACAACATTCGAAAAAAACTTCACAAAATTAAGAGCTGAATACAATCTGTTTTCCTCTAAATGGATGTAATATTCAATCACTACAAAAAAAGAGTTGCAATATTGCAACTCTTTTTTGATACTAATATTTAAAACTACCTTTTTAATATTAACTTCCACAAGATAAACATTCATCATCTTCATCTAATTCCGGATGATCAACAATTTCTGGGTTCAATTGTTTTTTCAATTCGTAAATCTTTTGTTGTGTCTCTATATCTTGGAATAAATCGCCTGTTAATTGTGTTTTTAATTCTGCTATTTGAGTTATTAAATCATCCATTGTTGTATGTTTAGAATTTTTGGTTAAAAATAAGCTTTTGTCATTCTCAAATTTCAAACTAAATGAATTATATTTTTCAGCTCTTATTTGTTGAAAATTAACTTAACGATTATCTTGAATTCTAATAATTGAACCATTCTGAATGGAGGTATCCTGATCAATTTTATAGACTTCTTTTCCAACAGTAGATATGTCATTTAGTTTATTTTCCGTTTTAAAATCAATAAATTTATCTACATCCATAAAAGAATCCTTTGACTGACTTCTTATTTTCTCTTGCATTGCTGTGTCTACTATCCCTGGATAAACAACCTTCAATTCAACTCCATTTTCAACAAAATTTTGTTCTAATGCAACAGATTGTGTAAATAAATCAATTGCAGCTTTGGATGAACAATAGATTGACCAACCATATTTAGGAGACACCGCTGCACCTGATGAAATATTAATGATTGATTTTCGGGCTTTCCAATCCTTAGTTTTTTGAATAAATAATCTCGAAAGTTGAATCGGTACAATTGTATTTAATTGAAAAGTCGCTTTTATATCAGTTTCAGGTATATTTTCTATTCGATTAACTTCTCCAATACTTCCTGCATTATTAATTAAAGTAATATACTCAATAGTATTGTACTCAAATTTTTCAATTACAGATTGAAAAATTTGTTCTATATTATTCCCATCACATAGATCAATTTCTATTTGATTGACACCTTTAAAATTATCATTAATAGATCTAGAAAGCGAAAATATACTCCATCCATTCTCAATATAGGCATTAACAATTCCCTTACCTATTCCTTTACTACCTCCAGTAATTATTAAAATTTTACTCATAATCTTAAATATGCATAAAAACAAAAAGAGGAACAAATTCTAATGAAACTTGTTCCTCTTCTCGCTAAACCTTGCTAAAACTATAAAACCTAAACTACAACTATGAAATTGTATAGTACAAATATACGCACATTTAAACTTACCATCCAAATTTATTTTACATATTATATAAATATTTTAAACCTTAAAAAAACAACCAGCTGATTATTAATTACTTAATCTAATTAATATTTAAATATTTAACATTTTTTTAATATTAATAAAGCAAAAAGTAAATAAAAACATTGTTCCACTTACTACAATAATCATAGAACTTGCAGTCACATCTATTAAAATTGATAAATAAAAACCAATAATACAGGATGTAATTGCTAATAAACAAGAATAAATCAACATTCTTTTTAATTTATTTGTTATCAAATAAGCTGTTGCTGGAGGAATCACCAAAAGACCAACAACTAAAATTGCTCCAACACTTTCAAAACTCATAACAGTAGTAATACTTACTAGACTCATAAATATTAAATTAATAAATCCAACATTGATCCCCAAAGATTTTGCGTAATCTTCATTAAATGAAATAATTGAAAGCCCTTTGTAGCCAAAAAGTATGAATACTAAAATGATTAAAAAAACTGGAAAAATCATCCAAAAACTTCTCGTTCCTATTAAATAATCCCCTACAATAATTTTATCTAAAAAAGTAGAACTCAATTCTCCAAACAAAACACAATCTTGATCTAAATCGGTATTTGAATTTGTAAAAAGGGTAATGATTATTACTCCAATTGCAAAAAGCCATGTAAACGTAATTCCAATCGAAGC
>CALPUT020000154.1 GCA_943326825.2 Chryseobacterium gleum
CAATTGCTTATTTTATTGAAAATCATAACGGAAAATCGGTTTTAAAAACTGCTGAAATTCCAGAAGAAGATTCAATTATTAGCAATGTAACTATTCATTCACTTTTAGCTGAAGGATTTTATTTGTATCCAGGTAAAAAAATAAACTTTCAATCAGAAGAAGGAGAAATTATTGAATGGGAGGTTTTTACAGATGAGATTAATCGAACATACATTTATTGTTACAAAACTAAGTCAACAGCTTATTTTATAAATGACGGTACAATGTTTTACTTTTTTGATTTTGAGGGAAATAAAAAGTCATTGTTGTTTCATTTTTATTTAGCAGGCTATAGAATATTATTAGGTTGTTATGAAACGGTGGTAGTTGAAGATGTTATCCCTCTGATTCACTTCAATTCAATTTTTGTACAATGGACCCAAGATTTTTTAGCACCATTTTACAGATTTACAAAAGCGAATTATCAATCAAAATGTTTGAGTGTTGATAATATTATCGATCCAACGCATATTGTACTTCAATCAACAGTTGAAGCAAAATTTATCAATTCAACGTTTAAAAACATAGAATTTGATATAGAATTAAGAGATAAAAAAATAATTAGAATTGGAATAACCCAAAAAGGACTTAAAAAGAATTTTATATGCGTTTAATTATTTTTTATTGTGTGTTGTTGATGTCATTCGCATCAGTTGCACAAGAAGAATTAACCTATTCTTCTGTCGATCAGATAACGTACAATCAATTTTTGAAAGATGATTATAAAAGTTTGAAAGAAACAACAAATAAAGCTTTAGACGCTGGAATTGATTTTTATACACTTCGAATGAGAATTGGTATTATTACCTACAATCATAAAAATTATGCAGGAGCATTAACTCATTTCAATAAAGCTTATGAAATGAACCCAAATGATTCAATTGTTCAAGAGTATTTGTATTATTCTTTATTATTTAGTGATCAAATTGAAGAATCAAGAGCTTTTGCTTCTATACTTTCAATCGAATTACAACAAAAAATTGGTTATACTAAAAATACATTTGATAATATTGTTGTGACTGCAGGTTATAATTTTAATAACAATGCTACAAAGAATGAAAATAAAGTCTTTTACACTTCAGAATATAAAAACATTCAATCATTATTTAATGAAAGTTCGGTAAAAGGCGGTGTATTATTCAAAAGTACAATTGGTAAGCGGTTTCAATTAACAAATGGCTTAAATTATTACAATCTCGGAGCAAAAGGATCTATTGAGTTAGCAAATAACAGATCAACAAACGATTATCGAAACAACTACATTCAGTATAATTTAGGGCTTGGTTATCAGTTTAAAAAAGGTTGGCTGTTAAGCGGTGGTTTTGGTTATTATCATACAAATGTATCAACATACACAATAGTTTCAGGAAATATAAATCCGAAGATGCCGCCGCCATTAACACCACCGATTAGTTTTGTTACTGAAGAAAATATTTATAATAATTTCTCAACTTCATTAACTATTGGAAAACGGTTCAACTACTTTTACCCAACTTTTTCGTTTCATATTAGTGATTTTTACGATGAAACGAAAACGCAAGAAGAATTTAATTTGACAATTTATCCTTTTGGTAATACAAATTTGTTTGCAACTTCAAGTTTAAATTACGTGAATGGATCAAGTGCTGAATATGTAATAGGTCAAAAAATAGGTTTCAAGTTGACTAATCGAATCTTTGTAGATGCTGATTATGCCTCTGGAAATTTTAGTAATAGAATTACTTCGAATGGCTTTATGACGTATAATTCAATGGATAAAATTACTAGTCAAACAGGAATAAATATTCATTATTACACGAAATCAAAGTTGGAATACATTTTGAGTGGATATACTCAACAACGACAAGCAAATCTATACAAATTTACAGATTTAACGCATTATCAAACAGGTAATTATAATTATATTAATAACAGTATAACATTTACAGTAAAATGGAATTTTTAAGAAAAGGAATAGTAGCAATTGGTATTATTGCTTCATTTCAAACATTCGCACAAGAAAGTAAATCTTTACCTGCAGCTTTTTCAAAAAGTTATGCATTAGAAGCAAAAGGACAATATGACGATGCAATTGTTGCAATTAAAGATGTGTATATTGACGGTTCATATACCATGAATTTAAGATTGGGTTGGTTGAACTATCTACAAAAAAAATATGAACTTTCAATTTCATATTATCAAAAAGCAAGTATTGGTATGCCAGCTTCATTGGAGCCTCTTTGGGGGATTTTGAATCCATTAGTAGCTTCTGAAAAATGGGCAGAAGTAGACAAGATTTATTTGTCAATCTTAAAACTTGATCCTAAAAATTCAACTGCAAATTATAAATTGGGTCTAAATTATTATTACCGAAAAAATTATACAACAGCTAAAAAATATTTTGATGTAGCATTGAATGCTTATCCGTTTGATTATAGTTTTTTGATCATAAGTGCTTGGAATAATTATTTTCTAGGAAATACTGCAGAAGCTAAAGCACTTTTTTTCAAAGTTTTGTTAATTGATCAAAATGATAAATCAGCAATTGAAGGATTGAGTTTAATTAAATAATAATTATATAAAAAGCAAAAATGATGAATAAGTTAATAAAATTGATGTTTATTGGATGCTCGATAATTGCATTCAATAGTTTTTCACAAGATGAAACAAAATTAAATGCTGCGTTTTTATCGAGTTATGATTTTGAAGCAAAAGGAAGTTATGATTTATCTATTAAGTCATTAGAAGATGTTTACGATAAAACTTCTTACATTATTAATCTTCGATTAGGTTGGTTGAATTATGCTAACAAGAATTATGAAAATTCTATTAAATATTATCAGATAGCCACGTTATTGATGCCAAGTTCAGAAGAAGCTTTATGGGCTTTAATTAATCCTTTAGTAGCGAAAGAAAAATGGAATGATGTAGATAAAGCATATTTAGCAATAATTGCAATTGATCCAAAAAATTCAAAGGCACATTATCAATTAGGTTTAAATTATTATTACAGAAAAAATTATATAGCAGCTAAAAAATATTTTGATGTTTCATTAGGATTATATCCCTATGATTATAATAGTGTTTTGATGAGTGGATGGAACAATTATTTCTTAGGGAATAAATAAGAAGCGAAGTTATTATTTAATAGAATTTTATTAATGTATCCAACAGATACATCAGCAAAAGAAGGTTTAGGTTTAATTAAGTAAACTTATTGCAGGACGGGATATATATTAATTTAAGGATTTAATCAATTGTTAAAAACTTAAATTAATATGTTTATAGTATATGGCTAATGAAATAATGCATAATTATAGACTTTCACACTTTTGAGATAAAACCAGATACTAACTATTTTCGTAAAAAACAATTACGTTGGGATTTAAAATCAATAATTTAATCCTCTTATCTTCGGAATGTTTTTGTTCTTGAAATATATCTTCAAAAGGGATCAATGTTTCAGTCGAAATTTTCGTTTTAAATTCTTTTAATAAATTTTCACGTCTTTTCTTAATTGTATCAATAGAAGGATTATCCCAATTTACAAAATCATTTATTTCAGATATTTCAATTCCAGTGTCCTTTCTTTTGATAAAAAAAGCTAATATTTCTTTCTCTTTTACATCTAAAATAGAAGTTGAATTATTTACAATCTTTCTTTTACTTTTTTTCTTAAAACGTATAAGTAAGAAGCTAGTGAAGCATAGTAATCCGACTAAAATTAATGCTATAACTCCATAATTTATGGATATGACTGGCTTAATAAGCGGTCCTTTAAATAAAATTTTTGAGAAAATTTTTGATTTCTCTGTTATTATGACTTCAGCCTTTCTCGTGTTGCAATTTATGGTATGAATCAGTAGACTTGAATTATGAGGGATTATTTTTTTAATTTTATTACCTAGATCTGAATCATAAATAACATATTTTTTTTCTGAAAAAAGAAATTGATAGATTGAATTATGATAAAGGATATATTCTTGATTTGACATGGTGGAAAAATCAGAATAAAAATCAGAATAAAAATCAGGGAAGGATCCCGCAAATAAACCATGATTTTTCCATTTTTTAGTCCCAAAATGAAAACTCCAAATTTCTTTTTTTCCTTTCTTGTTAGTTTTTGAGTTTCCAGATATCATATAAAAAACATCATTTTCTACTTTTCCAATGGACATATACATCGGTTTAGGTTGTAGACCTTCAAATTCATAATTATACCATTCTCGATCAAAAATATCATAACGGGTAATCAAATTCTTAAAAGTAAAAAGACCATACCCTCCAAAAATATGTGGTTCTCCTTTGTATAAGAAAAATGTTCCTCCATATTGATTTTTATGGTGACTAGAGCGATCATCTCGTTTAATCGTGTCATTTTCTAAGATATACACTTGTCCGCACCCTTTATCTACAAAGAAAATTTTCGACCCTTTTTCATGAAGAATTTCATACCCTTTCAGGAAATCCCTAAATGATTCTGTGAGGTTGAATTGCAATTTTCTAAATTCCCATTTGTTCAATTTTTGATTGTATTCTTGGCAACCCAAAGAATCATCAATTACTGTGTATTTATTATTTTGGAAGTTGAAGAATATTAATGGAAATTCTACTTTTGAAATGTATTCTTTTTGTGAAGTACAGTGAAAGTGAATCAATAAGAAGCCTACTAATAATAATCGCATATTAACTTTTTTATTACATTTTGGATAAGTTACTTTTTTTTTATGTTTTGATATATATGAAGTTGATCAATTATTAATACTGGATACAAGTCGCTGTTAATCAATCGAATTTCAGCATAATTGCTTAAGTGCAAATATATACTTTCTAAATTAATTCGTTTTTAAACTTATTTCAAAGATGATATTTATACAATTAAATATATAGATTAAATGTGTGACAGAATGTTATTCTCCTATTTTCTCCTATATTATTTATGAATTAAAAAGTAAATATAGTCGCATTAAATACTTGGTATTATGTTATTTAATTATTTTTTTTAGAATATGTTTTCATTTTTAGAGATTTTAAATAATCTCTGATAAAAAATAGTAGTTATTGAAAATCTCAATTATTAACAAAGTAGCCACTTGAAATAAATACGAGTTTAAATTATTCAAAAAAAAGAAGAATTAGTGAATAAAGGCGAATAACGCGCTTTCACATAATTTTTCGATTCATTAAAGGTTTCAGATATATTTTTGTTAAGGGTAAGCTTTAACAAAATTTGCCTTATTGTTAAATAATTAAAACAAACAAAAAATGAAAAAATTACTAATGACTGCATTGGCATTGCTAGGATTTACTGCTGCAACAATTAACCAGATTCAAGCGCAATGTGTAAGTGAGTACTTACATTTTGATGGTAACGACGATTGGATTGACATTTCGAATAATGGACCTATGTCAAATATCCAAAATAATGTGTCATACACCATCGAGTCTTGGGTTAAAAGGGCGCACACTTCTTTACCAGGAGGTTTAGAAAGAATTTATTCAAAAGATTATATATTCAATTTTAGGATTATAAATGATATGTTTAGTGGTGAAATTGGAAACTCTTCGGTTGTATTTCAATATCCATCTGATACACTTTGGCATCATATTGCATTTGTCCGTGACATTTCACAATTGTCTCTACTATTATTCATTGATGGTAGTTTGGTAAATAGCTCCGTAGACAATAGTTCAACCATTAACAACAACAATTCAATGGTTTGTATTGGAGCAAGGAATAACGGTATTGGTATCTATGAAGAATGGAAAGGAGGTCTCAAACTTATTAGAGTTTCTGACATCAATCGATATTCAAATTCTTTTGTTCCAGATGTAAATTATACATCAGATAACAATACATTGGGATTTTGGCCTCTAAACGAAGGTTCTGGAAACATCGCAAATGACTTATCTATTAACAGCCATAATGGTAGCATAAGTAATTCCATTTGGTTATATAATTTAATTCCTTCAACAATTTCAACTCAACCAAACAATCAAACAATTAATATCAATAACAACACTCAATTTTCGGCTGGTTCATCCGAATCAACAGCTACTTACCAATGGCAAACAGATCTTGGAGTAGGTTTTCAGAATTTGAATAGTGTTGGCCAATATAGTGGAACTGCGAACGACACACTAACTGTTTCAAATGTTGTGATGAGTAATAACAATCAACCTTTTCGCTGCATTATAAATTCTGGTACTTGCTCAGATACATCAAATTTTGCTGTTTTAACCGTTAATAACAATCTG
>CALPUT020000155.1 GCA_943326825.2 Chryseobacterium gleum
ACAGATTAATACATGCACTTCGTTTGTAGGTGTTAAAGACATATTCTCACCTAAATATACCAACGGACGAATATAAGCATCTTTTAAATCATTTTTCTCCAATACTTGGTAGGTAATTCTTTCTAATTCCTCACTTGTATATGGCAATTCAATGTGCATCATTTTTGCAGAGTAATGCAAACGATCATAATGTTCTTTCGCTTTGAAAATTCTTGTACCATCTGGTGTATCGTAAGAACGAATCCCTTCAAACACTCCATTTCCATAATGCATTGTTTGGTTATATACACCAGTTACTGCATCTTTTGCTTTCACAAATTCTCCGTTTAAAAAAACTACTGTTTCGTCATTGTAATACATATTCATTTATTTTAAAAAATAGTTATAAAAAAAAAGCCTTTCTCAATTGAGAAAGGCTCGTATCTAAAGTTTTGTACATATCCCCTTTCTCAACCTAATGGCTGAATAATAATGACACTAATGACATTAGAAATAAAGTTGTATGTATTATTTATATTCATGTTTTATTATTTGTGAAATAAATTAATTCACTCAACAAAGGTAATTTAAAATTTAATAAAACAAAATCAAATAGATTCCTGCTTTGTAATTAGCTACATTATTAAAGTCAATGGTTTACTATTTGTGGTGAATTGATTTTATTTTAACAAAGAAATTTGAAAGGAGCGCGAAACAGGCACTAAAATTTCTAGATTATTTAATTTCACTTTGTGTGCTTGTGCTTTTCCTCTTATATCTTCAACTTCATCTCTATTAATTAAATAAGATTTATGTACTCGACTGAAATTATCTATGTTAAGATTTAATATGATTTCTTCAATTTTTTTCAAGGAAACACGCTCCATTGATTTTTTAAGCTTGTCTTGCTTATCAATATAATATGTTACAACATAATTATCATTGGCTTCAAAACATAAAATACTTTTAATAGGAACATTTAATAATTCCTTTCCATTTTCATTTTCTAACACAAATTGTATTTCATCTTTCTGCTTTTCTTTAATTGGTTGATGAAACTCTTGATTAGTATTAATAACAGTTGAACTTGTAATAGCATTTGTTACAGAATTAACAACTTCTATTTCTGCTAAATTTTCTTTAAAAAGTGAGATTAAAAAATAGCCAATCGCCGGGAATAGCGATGGTATTATAAAAGCAGTAATTAAATAAATCACAATGGAATTACCACCTTCAAAAATCCACCAAATAGTTGAAGATGCTAATACAGCTGTAAAAATAAAAGAGGTTGAATTTATAATCCTTTTAATTCCAATTTCAGCTTTGATCGTATCAACAATTGAATGTATCAAAAAATGTATTCCAATAACAGTAATAAGAACAAATGAATAAAAGTTAAAACTATTAATTGGTTTACTGAAGAATGAGATTACATCTAAAACAATTACCAAAATCAATTGATAAATGGCAAATAAAATTGCATTTCGGATTGCTATTTTTATAAAATTATTCAATTTTAATTTTTATTTATTTTTTTCTTTTATTGACACCATAAAATACAAACACAACAACTGAAATTAACATGATTATCAAAAACCAAGTTAATTTATTTGTGAAAACATTCATTTTCTCAGCAAAATCTCTCTCGCCTTGAATTCTGGAAATCTGGATTTCTTTCTTGTGTAATTCATTATTGTATGTCAAATCATGAATTTTATTTCTAATTTCTATAGCACTCAATTGATCATTTAAAGTTATCAATTGTTTATATTTAACTGAAACAGCAGGCCAATTTTTCATTGCCTCTAAAACGGTTATTTCGCATTTGTAAATTTCCAACAAATGATTTGGGTAATTATACTTTATTGAAATATCTTTTGCTATTTTGAAAAGATTTAAAGCTTTCATCATCTCACCCTTTCTATTAAAATAGACACCCAATAGCTTACTGTATATAATATTACTCTCAACAAACTCAGATTTTAGATTGGAAGCAATTTTATTTAGAATTCTTTTTGAATCCTCAATCTGACCTATTTCTAAATAAACTTCAGAAATTCCTAAATAGGCATAAATTATTCCTTCTTTATTATTAAACTTTTGCTCAATAATTAACGAGTTATTAAAAAACGATAATGCCAAATCAAAACTATCAATCTCTTTGTAACAATCACCTATATTATAATACCTAATAGATTTTTGTAAAGGATTATTTAATTTATCTTCTAATTTCAAACTTTGGTTAAAATAGTTAATTGCTGTTTGATAATTATTCTGAAGTTGATAAATTACTCCTATATTATTTAATGAAGCAGAAACCCTACCTTCATCTTTAATTTTTTCAGAATAATTTAGCGCTTTTAAGTAATAATTTAATGATGAAATATAATAACCCTTGTTTTTATTTAATATTCCTAGAATTGTGTAGGCATTAATGATATTAGAATTAGAATTTACTTTAGTTGCTTTTTCTAATAATTCATTCGCTAATTTTTCAGCATTAGGAGAATTATGCTCTAAAGCCTGAAAGGTTTTCACCCCTAAAGACTTTAAATCTCTTTGTGCGATTGAGAACTCATGGAGTATCAACAACGAAAATAGTACACAATATTTAATTATTTTGCTCATTTATTGTTCAAAGAAAGCTATTTTTTTTCAAACAATAAAAAAATATTTAAATGTTATTATTTTTAAATTATCCTAACCGTTTACCCAAATTCATAACCATAACCAGTAAAAACACGTATTTCACGTCAAAAAAGAAATAGAAAGACAACCTTAAAAAAATAAACTACGTTAAGTTTATATATTTACTTAAACCATTCATTTTTTATTTAAAAGTAAAACATGATTTGGTTATTTACTATAAAATGAATTATTATGATTATGAAAAAAGAACTAATTGCAATTTTTACTTGCTTGAGTATTTTCTCAGTTAAATCACAAACAGTTTTAATAAATCAGCCAGGTATAGCTCAAGTCAATAATGGAGGTAAATTCTATGATGCAGGAGGCCCTACAGGTAATGATGGTAACACTAGTTACACCAAAACTTTATGTCCAAGTACTCCAGGTGAAATGGTAGCTTTAGATTTCGTTTCGTTTAAAACGCATTTTAATGATCAATATAATGAAGAAGATGCATTATTTATTTACAATGGAACTTCGGCTACTGGAAACGATATAGGCAAATTAATGGGGGACTATTCTGTAAAATATAATACAAGTGTAACTCCTTATGCCATGGGTGTTGAATCAAATGGTTCATTTCCTTTAATCTCAACTCCAACCATTTTTTCATCAACCGATCCATCAGGATGTTTAACTCTTAAGTTTTTAAATGGATATAGTGGGTCTAGTTCTACATGGCCAGGTTGGGAAGCTAATATTATAACATATCCTCTAATAACACCAGGCTGTAACATAACTTTAACAGCAGATAAAACTACTATTTGTCCAGGTGAAACGGTTAATTTAACCAGTATAGGTGCGCTAACAAGTACTGCTATGAATAATAATTTCAATAACAGTAGTGTAGGAACCAACTGGCAAACATCTATTCCTGTTACTTTTACAAATAATGCTTGTTCTAAGCCAAATAATGATGGCTCAATTTATGTTTGGATGCAAAACAATGTTTGCCCAAGAACTCTAGCTACAAATACTTTTGATGTTTCTAATGGTGGAACAATAAGTTTCGATTATAGACAGGCTACTGGAAATGGTGATGCATCTCCTTGCGAAGCACCAGATGAAAATGGTGGAACATTTGAAGGTGTGTATGTTCAATATTCAACAAATGGTGGTTCAACTTGGACAACATTCAAATATCTTTACCCAAATGCCACAGAAGGATCTTTTGGTTCTGAAGCAGGGTTAACTGGTTGCGGTGATTATGTGAAAGGTTGGACTACTATGACTTATCCAATTCCTGCTGCGGCTAAGACTGTAAATACTCAATTTAGATGGATTCAATCAATTTGCACAAGTGCATCAAGCGATAATTGGGGATTAGATAATGTTATTATTTCAACTACTAAACCAACAACTATAAGACTTAAAAGAAATGCTGCAAATGGACCAGTAATTGCTTCAAGTTCCACTTCGCCACTAAATTTCGCAGTAAATCCAACAGCAACAACAACATATTTCGCAACAATTAGTGATGGTGTTGATTCATGTACTCAACAAGTTACAATTACTGTAAACTCTGCGGTCACTCCAACTTTCACTCAACTTGGGCCATACTGTTTAAACGCAACGGCGGCAGCACTTCCAACTTCTTCAACAAACAATCCTGTAATTACTGGTACTTGGAGTCCTGCTGGGATTAATACGGCTACTCTTGGAAATTCTACATATACTTTCACTCCTACTGCAGGTCAATGTGCTACAACTACTACAATGGTTGTAAATATTACGAATAGTGTAACTCCAACTTTTACTCAACTTGGGCCATACTGTTTAAACGCATCTGCGGCAGCTCTGCCTACTTCATCAACAAATGCAACGGCAATTTCAGGAACTTGGAGTCCTGCAACTATTAATACTGCAACTCTTGGAAATACTACTTATACATTTACTCCAACCGCAGGTCAATGTGCTTCAAATGCAACAATGGTTGTAAATATTACGAATAGCGTAACTCCAACATTTACTCAACTTGGGCCATACTGTTTAAATGCAACGGCGGCTGGACTTCCTGCTTCCTCAACGAATGCAACTGCAATTACTGGTACTTGGAGTCCTACAACTATTAATACGGCTACACTTGGAAATACTACTTATACATTTACACCTGCTTCTGGTCAATGTGCTGGGTCTACCACAATGGTTGTAAACATTACGAATAGCGTAACTCCAACTTTTACTCAACTTGGGCCATACTGTTTAAACGCAACTGCGGCAGCTCTACCTACTTCATCAACAAATGCAACGGCAATTTCAGGAACTTGGAGTCCTGCAACTATTAATACTGCAACTCTTGGAAATACTACTTATACATTTACTCCTGCTTCTGGTCAATGTGCTGGGTCTACCACAATGGTTGTAAATATTACAAATAGTGTAACTCCAACTTTTACTCAACTTGGGCCATACTGTTTAAATGCAACGGCAGCAGCTCTTCCTACTTCATCAACAAACGCAACGGCAATTACTGGAACTTGGAGTCCTGCTGCGATCAATACTGCTACACTTGGAAATACTACTTATACATTTACACCTGCTTCTGGTCAATGTGCTGGGTCTACCACAATGGTTGTAAACATTACAAATAGCGTAACTCCAACTTTTACTCAACTTGGGCCATACTGTTTAAACGCAACTGCCGCTGCACTTCCTGCTTCATCAACGAATGCAACAGCAATTAATGGTACTTGGAGTCCTGCTGCTATTAATACAGCTACTCTTGGAAATACTACTTATACATTTACTCCTGCTAGCGGTCAATGTGCCTCAACTGCAACAATGGTTGTGAATATTACAAATAGTGTAACTCCAACATTTACTCAACTTGGGCCATATTGTTTAAATGCAACTGCGGCAGCACTTCCTACTTCATCAACAAATGCAACTGCAATTAATGGCACTTGGAGTCCGACAACTATTAATACTGCTACACTTGGAAATACTACATATACGTTTACTCCTGCTAGCGGTCAATGTGCATCAACTGCAACAATGGTTGTTAATATTACAAATAGTATTACTCCAACATTTACTCAACTTGGACAATATTGCTTAAATTCAACTCCGGCAGCTCTCCCTTCTTCATCAACGAATGCAACGGCAATTACTGGAACTTGGAGTCCTGCAACTATTAATACTGCTACACTTGGAAATACTACTTATACGTTTACTCCTGATAATGGTCAATGTGCTAGTACTACTACAATGGTTGTTAATGTTACAAATAGTATTACACCTACCTTTACACAACTAGGTGCATATTGCTTAAATTCAACTCCGGCAGCTCTGCCGACATCTTCAACGAATGCAACTGCAATTACAGGAACCTGGAGTCCTGCTTCGATTAATACTGCTACTATTGGAAATACTACTTATACGTTTACTTCTGCAAGTGGTCAATGTGCTGGAAATACAACAATGGTTATTAATGTAACAAACAGTATTACACCTACATTCACACAATTAGGCCCATACTGTTTAAATTCAACACAAGTTACACTTCCTTTGGCGTCAACAAATAATCCTGCAATTAGTGGAACTTGGAATACAGCTTCAATTTCAACAACTACAGCTGGAACAACAAGCTATACATTCACCCC
>CALPUT020000156.1 GCA_943326825.2 Chryseobacterium gleum
AACGTTTATTTGACTTATGACAATCAAAAAGTTGGAGCAATAAAACATATTTTAGAGCAAAAACCAGAATATACGAGTATCATTATTTTTACTTCTTCAAAAAGTAACGTAAATGAAATTGTATTTCAATTAAAAAAATCTGGTTTTCCAGCAAAAGGAATTTCTTCTAATTTGGAGCAAAGTGAACGAGAAGAAGTGTTAAGTCAGTTTAGATCAAAAAAGACAAGGATTCTAGTAGCTACCGATGTAATGAGTCGAGGAATTGACATTAAAGAAATCAATATGGTTATCAATTATGATGCACCGCATGACGCAGAGGACTATGTTCATAGAATTGGAAGAACAGCTAGAGCAAACACCAAAGGGGAGGCATACACACTTATCAATGAAAAAGATATGCGTCGAATGCAAAAGATAGAACGTTTGATTGAGGCTGAAATTCCAAAGTTAGTATTGCCAGAAGCATTAGGTGTTCAGCCAGAATGGAAAATTGCTCAAAATTTTCATAAACCAAAGAAAAATTTTAAACGAAAATTCAAACCAAATAATCCTAAATCAGAATAATTTTATCAATTGACTATACTTTTAGATACCAAGATTGGTCGTTAAAATGAAGTTAAATTGTTGGAGAGATAAAAAAATAAACATTAATTTTAGCTTAGACAATAATAAATCAAAGTTTAAACATGGAAAAAGTAAAACAGTATTTACCCTTATCAGCCAGAATAATCGTATTTATTTTATTTATCGTTTCAGGTTTGTCCAAAATGGATCCTATTTGGGCCTTTGAAAAACAAATGGTTGATTTAAAAATTGCTTCTTGGGATACAGCTTATTTACTAACCAGATTGATTATTGCAGCAGAAATTGCTTTAGGAATAGCAGTTCTTCAAAATCAATATATCAAACGATTTATCATTCCAGTTACAATCGGACTTTTAGCCATATTTTGTATCCATCTTTCAATGGAAATGTATAAACATGGTGCAATGAATGGAAATTGTGGCTGTTTCGGCCAATGGTTACCAATGACTCCATTAGAAGCATTTCTTAAAAACATAGTTACAATTGGGTTATTGATTTATTTGTATAGACATGTAACAGAGACAGCAAAAGAGCAGAGCAAATTTGGAAATTTATTAGCCTTGTATTTTGGAACGGCGTTATTGATGTTTATGTTTTTTGAGAAAACTCCTAGCTTAACTGAAAACACCACAAAAGCAGTTTCGCTTCCTTCATCAGTTGAAATGCCTAAGATCATTGAAGAACCAACTCAATCGGTTATTACTAAAAAAGATACTTTAACTAACGTTAATGGAACATCAAAAACAGTTATTAAAGAAATCGAGGAAAATAAAAAAGAAGAAAAAGCACCGAAACCTTCAAAATCTGCTTTCTCAAGTTATACATTCACAACGGGAGGGAATAAACCGGTAAATATCAATGAAGGAAAACAAATCTTGTGTATGTTTGTACCAGGTTGTGAACATTGTAGAGAAGCGGCAAAAGAAATTAAAAAGTTAACGAAAGATAAAGATTTCCCTAAAGTTTCGATTTTATTCATGGATGAAGAAGCAGAATTAATCCCTGAATTTTATAAAGAAACACAAATCAATTTCCCTTATCAAGTAATTGGAGTAATAGAATTTTGGAATAAACTTGGAAATGATTACAACACCCCAGGAGTAATGTATTTATGGAATGGAAATGTAATGAAATTGTACGATGGAACTGAAGCGAATAAATTTGAGTCAGAAAGTTTAAAAAGAGAACTAAAGAAAAAAGTTAAATAATAAGAAAGTAAGATTTTTGGAGTATTAAAAAAGGAGCTATCAATAGAAAAGCTCCTTTTTTATTTACTTTTTGTTCTTGCAAGTATTTATACCAAATGGAAGATAAAGTGGGCAAAAACTAATAAAACTAGTTAATACAAAGATTCCCGATAATGCTAATAGAACAATTCCTGTTGTTCCGCTAATTTTACCAGCTGTGAAAAGTACAATTAAAACAATCGCTACGATGATTCTAACTAATTTGTCCATTGATCCCATGTTCTTTTTCATAATCTTTTTTAGTTTAAATCAACTTCTTTTCTTCGCTCATTCAAACTTAAATATTCTCTAAAGAATCAATTGTCACAAAAGTTACTTAAGCCAAATCTTTCATTAGGAATCTTACTGTTTGCTTCGTTTTTTGTTCAACCACAATCTCTTTTCCTTCAGTAACACGGTCGATAGTTGCTTGATCGAAATGTCTTATTGTCACTAATTCAAGATTTTCATTGTATTTCACATTGAATGAATCTTGAAACAAATTCAACAATTTTTGAATGTCAATTTTATCTTTATCCAAAGCAATTGAAAAACTTAATGCTGAGTTTTGCATTAAATTAATTTTTGCATTGATAGTTGCTAATCTATGAAAAATGTCGCTTAAATTTTCTTCTACGATAAATGAAAAATCTTTTGGAGTGATTGATAATAAAATTTGATTCATCTTGAAAATAAAAGATGGAATCAAATGATCATTTTCCATTGATTCTTGTATAACCGTTCCATCAGCATTTGGATCAATGAACGATTTAACATATAATGGAATTCCTTTATTTTGAAGTGGTTTTATCGTTTTTGGGTGAATTACAGTTGCTCCATAATAGGAAAGCTCTATCGCTTCTTTAAACGAAATACTATCTAATTTTACTGTATTGTCAAACCATTTTGGATCGGCATTTAACATACCTGGCACATCTTTCCAAATTATGACACTTTCCGCATTAGAGCAGTAAGCAAAGATTCCAGCAGTATAATCTGAACCTTCACGGCCTAAAGTCGTTGTGAATCCTTCAGATGTATGCCCTAAGAAACCTTGCGTAATAACGATATTTGAATCTTTGAAAAGGGGTTCAAAACGAGATTGAATCAATTCTTCTGTTTTCGCCCATTCTACATTTCCTTCTCTATAAAGATTGTTTGTACGGATCAATTTTCTTGAATCAGCCCAATCAACTAAATGACCTTCTTCTTTCAAAAATGCAGTAACGATTAGTGATGAAAGTACTTCACCTAAAGAAACAATTTGATCGTACTCAAAATCATAATTTTCTGAAACAGGTAAATGATATTTTTGTTTTAACTGTTCAAAAATGTCTTCAACTTTTTTATAAATTGAATAGTGTTTCTCAGAAAATAATCCGTTTAAGATGCCTAAATGAAATTGTAAACGTTCATCTATCAATTCATTGTATTTAGCTTCTTTACGGTCCCATAATGCATCTACTATTAATTCTAAAGAATTCGTTGTCTTTCCCATTGCCGAAACAACAACGGTTATTTTTTGACCATTAAACAATGCAAGAATTTGCGAAACATTTTTTACCGCGGCAGGATCTTTTACAGAAGCACCTCCAAATTTGAACACTTTCATACAACAAACTTTTTCGGCAAAATTAAAATAAAAATAGGAAAACAGTCAACTTCCTTAAATCTTGTTTTATAGACAATGTCTTATTCGGTTTCTATAAAATTATTAGCTAAGTTTATCCGTTAGTAATTTAATTTCAGTAACAGGCGAAGCATTATTGTATAGTATATTATATACAGCATCAACAATTGGCATTTCAACCTGAAACTTTTTATTGATTTCAATTAGGCATTTTGTAGCATAATAACCTTCTGCAATCATGTCCATTTCTAATTGAGCAGTTTTTACTGAATAACCTTTTCCAATCATATGTCCAAACGAACGATTTCTTGAAAATTGAGAATAAGCAGTTACTAATAAATCTCCTAAATAAGCACTAGATTTAACATCTCGATGAATTGGGTGAATTTCATCAATAAAATTTTCTATTTCTTGAATGGCATTTGAAATTAATACAGATTGAAAATTATCTCCATATCCTAATCCATGACAAATACCTGCCGCTAAAGCGTAAATATTTTTTAAAACAGCTGAAAATTCAGTTCCAAATAAATCATCTGAAATGGCTGTTTTTATATAACGACAAGTTAACATTTTAGCCATTTCTTTTGCATGCTTCTCTTTCTGACAAGCAATGGTCAAATAAGACAAACGTTCAAGCGCAACCTCTTCTGCATGACATGGTCCGCAGATAATACCAATATTTTGATATGGTGTCCCAAAAGTTTTGTGGATAAACCTTGCAGGAATAGCATTGTATTCCGGAATTATTCCTTTTACAGCAGAAAAAACAACTTTATCTTTTAATAAATCTTTATTAAAATTTTCGAAAGTAGAAGTTAAAAAAGCAGAAGGAGTAGCAATAATAACAATCTCAGCAGGTGTAATAATTGCTTCTAAATCTGAACTAATGAATAGTTTAGAAACATCAAATTCAACTGACTGTAAGTATTTTGGATTGTGTTTGTAATTCTTAACATGTTCAACTGCAGCATCGCTCCTCATCCACCAATTTATAGTAGATAAATTCGTTGATAGGATTTTTACCAAAGCTGTAGCCCAACTTCCTCCTCCAATAACTGCAATTTTTTTGTTCGTATTCATTTTATGAAGCAAAAATAGGGATTTATTTTTGATAATAACCGATTAGGAATACATGAATTTGATAGCTTATTTTTATTAAAATCTTCTAGTTATTCACTAAAATCTAGATAATCATTAAAAAAACTGATATTAATCTGTTTATTTCAGAATCAAAGCCATTCTTTTTCATCACCAATTCTAAGAAATTTGTAGTATAAAATTTCAATTATAAAATTTATGAAAACTGAAGCACAAAATCTTACAGGATTTGAAAGAATCTTAAATGTTTCTGAAGAAAATCGTTTTGGTGTAATCTGTATTGCATTATTGCTTGTTGGATGTTTAGGTGGAATAACAGTTGGTTTAGGTGCTATTAATAATGTTTTAGCATTAACAATTGTTGTAATTCCAACAATGACAACATTATGTTTTTTATTAGCGATTGCTCCTATGAGATGGATTTATTCTGCTGCAATTATTAGTGTTGTTATTGATGTACTTTTAAGTACATATTATATTTTAAGCTAAAAGTTTAAATACCTTTTTATTTATGTTGTTGGTTTGTAAACAATAAGTCGGATTCAAAAGATTCGACTTTTGTTTTTTTGACACATTACAATTTAAACGAATAAAATTTAATTTGTTTAAATCTTAAAAAAGACCCATTTATTTGTTGAAAAAAGTATAGTCTTCCTTATCTTTGATTCAATTAAATACGAAATCTACATTTAGTAAAATACATACAATGAGTCAATTCGAAAATACACTTTCATATGCACAACAACTAGATGCCGTTGATCCATTGAAAGCATTTAGAGATAAATTTTACATGCCTAATTTCCATGAAAAACAAATAAGATATTTTACTGGAAATTCATTAGGCCTTCAACCTAAATCTACAAAAGATTATATCGTTGAAGAATTAGATGCTTGGGCAAAATATGGAGTTGAAGGACATTTTTTAGCGAAAAAACCTTGGTTTTCATATCATGAAAATTTAACTAATAAAATTGCTAAAGTCGTTGGAGCTCAACCGTTAGAAGTAGTTGTTACACATTCTTTAACAACAAATATTCATTTATTAATGGTTTCATTTTACCAACCTAAAGGGAAAAGGACAAAATTGATTTGTGAAGCAAAAGCTTTTCCAAGTGATCAATATGCATTGGAAACTCAAGTTAAATTTCATGGATTAAATATTGAAACGGATTTAATTGAAATCGCTCCAAGAGAAGGCGAACATTTAATTCGTGAGGAAGATATATTAGCAAAAATTGAAGAACTTGGTGATGAATTAGCATTGGTAATGATTGGTGGTGTAAACTATTATACTGGTCAATTGTTTGATATGAAAAAAATCACAGAAGCGGCTCATAAAGTAGGTGCTTATGCTGGTTTCGATTTAGCTCATGCTGCTGGAAATATCAATTTACAATTACACGAATGGGGAGTAGATTTCGCTGCTTGGTGTAGTTATAAATATTTAAACTCTTCACCAGGTGGAGTTTCAGGATTATTTGTTCATGAGCGTCACTCATATAAACCAGAATTACCTCGTTTTGCAGGTTGGTGGGGTTATGATAAAGAAACTCGTTTTTTAATGAATCCAGGTTTTAATCCTATGAAAGGTGCTGAAGGTTGGCAATTAAGTAATGCACCAATTATTGGTATGGCAGCTCATTTAGCTTCTTTGGATGTTTTTGATGAAGCAGGAATGGATCGTATAGGAACGAAAAGAGATTTATTGACGGCTTATTTAGA
>CALPUT020000157.1 GCA_943326825.2 Chryseobacterium gleum
ATCAAATTTAATTTAAAAAAACAAACGATTAAATAATAAATTTAAAAATATAATACTAAATCGATATATTGTTGAAAGTTTAATTTTGGGTTTATAAATATTTAATTTAAAGGGAGTTATTAAATTAGAAAAATTTACAGCTTCTTCAATTTTTGAGTTCTTTTTGAAGTTAACCCTATTAGCACTTCTCTAAACAAAAACAATAAATAAATAATTAATTAATATTTATAGTCTAATTAGTTTGTTAATTTTTAAAAACTTTTATAGAAGTACCATCAGAAAAACATTTCAAATAAACACCTGAAGGTGTATTTTCAAAATCAATTTCTTGGCCTAAAACATTTCTGTAAATGTATTCAACTTTATCTTTTTCAAATAATACTGATTTTGGACTATAAGTCTTTGATTTACCATCATAATCTGTCTGTGACAATCTATAATAATTAATTACGTCCATAAAAGTCTTGTCATCAAACTGATAATAAGTTTGTCTTGTTGTGTTACCAACACTACTAACTTGAGTTAATTCAAACCAATTTCTACCATCGTATGATTTCTCAATTGTGAAGTAATTATTATTTGTTTCGGAAGCTGTTGACCATGTAATTTTAGCGAAATAATCTACTTTAAATGCATCAAAGTCTAACAATTCAATAGGTAATACTACACCAGCAGCACATGTCCCAGTAAAAGTTGGTGTAGATGGAGTAACAAAAGAAGGAGGTGATAAAACATTCGATTTTGTTACAGTTCCCGAAACAACAATAGGATTACCACTATTTGAAATCGTAAATGTACCTGCAACTTGACCAACTTCGCCTATAGTTGTATTTGTAACTATCATAGTTCCACTCTGATTGTGTATATCATTTGCTCCTGTAGCTGTATTATTCGAAAAATAACAAGAATCTACAGTAACTGTTCCATTAATATTCCCAATTGCCGCTCCATTTAAATTACCAGTTACAGCACCAATACCATAAAATTTTGAATTTTTAAACAAAGCCGTACCTCCTGAAATTTCAATAGCTCCACCTATATCAGTTCCTGCAGTTTGTTTACTCTTTGAATTAATAAAACTTGATTCATTTACAGTTAAATTTCCAGAAGTCATTTTAATATCCATTGCATTAAAATCACTTGACGCAATGTTGTTTTGAAAAACACAATTATTAATTTTTATTACTTGAGTATTATTACCTCCAGAAATATACAGACCACCACCATCATTACCACCAAATCCATCGCCTTCATTACCAACAAAAGAATAATTATTAAATGTTACATCTATATTCGTACCACTCACCCATACTGAACCATTATATGTCGAAGGCTGATTACAATCAGAGCCACCTCCAGTGAATACTGATGTTGTATTACTAAAAATCCCTATTGCTTTTGCTGTTCCAGAACTAGCACTTGCACCATTATTATTCGTTTCTAAATTGATAAAATTTATATTTGAATAAGTATTAGTCCCATCTCCTATATATAGTGCGTGTGCACTTCCAGTATTATTAAATTGTCTTACTTTTAAATCTTTAATTGTTATATTATTAGCTATAATTTTCATCCAATAAAAATTACCTCCAGCCATATTATCGTCAAAAATTGTTTTTTGCATTCCGGCTCCAATAATTGTAATATTTGGTTTAGTTAAATCATAATTATGTGGATTAATATATGTTCCTGAATTACTCCAATTTCCAGCATCAACATAGATAGTATCTCCAGGTAAAGCAATATTCAAGGCGTATGTCAAAGTTGCGAAAGGTGCAGCACTTGTTCCTGCCGAAGCATTACTTCCAATAGCAGAACCAACGGTATAAACATCATCTGTATTTGAATTATTATCTACATAATATTTTGAAGGACTATGAACTACCAATGAAGAGGTTACCGGTGCAGAATAAAAATATTTACCTGTACAAGTTGCATCTGAAGCATCAATAACTGTATAAATCAAGAAATGATATGTTGCTCCTGAATTCAACCCAGTAAGATTTACACTTGTTCCATCCCCTTTATAAATACAAAAAGCAGATGCATCATTTTGATAAGAAGTACCAGAACCAAAAACAGCATTAGCAGTATAAGTACTAACATTATTTGATGGTGAGCCTTGAGTGATCGCACTACCTGATTTTGCAAATACTAATGTTGTATTTGAACCATTTACATATCCTGTTGCTGCTGTCCAAGATAATGTTCCCCCTTGATATAATGATTCAGTTGCACTTGGTGATGTAACAGGCTTAATTTTAAAAGCTAATCTTAAAAATTGAGCTGCACCAGAAGTAACTGTTGAATTAATTACTGAATAACCACTAACATCACCGCAAATTGATGAATATACTCCAGCAAGAGTTGTTGATCTACCTATAACATTTTCAGTTATACCACTTGCTCTTCCGATAGAAAAACTACTATTTGTAAAATTACCTGTAGATGCAAACGACCAATATTCTGATGTACCAACTGAAGATAAAGTTGCATCAATTGAACCACCCGGATTAGAACTATAAGCTCTTAATTTAATTGTTACAACTCCTGCTCCTGTTGTAGGATTTACAACACTTACTGGTAAATATGATGAAGCACCTAGTGGTAAAGTATAAGTTGATCCTGAAGCTAAATTGGATGGTAAAGTCCATGTTACAAATCCTAAAATATAACTTGTAGTTGAACCTCCCGTAATTGCACTAGATGAAGTATTTGAAATAGTCAAATAATCACCTCCATCAGCATCTATAGTTCCATTTGATAAATTTAAAACTCCTGAAACATCAACTGCTGCTAAAATTGTTTTAATTCCTGCAGCTGATACAGTTAAGTTATTATAATTATTAGTATGCATAGTTTGCGCTGAACCGTTATAATCAACTGTATTTGGTGTATTTGTAGTTGCATCTAAAGTCGTAATAGCTGATGTTCCAGTAATATACAAATAAGAATTTGCGCCTTGTCTTAAAGAACCTGTACCTGATAATGCAGTTGAGACAGTTAACGTATTTGTATTTGTAAGTATTATTGATGTTACTGTAATACTATTTATATTGAATGTTCCTGTTAGAGTCTGATTATTTGAATCAAAAGTGTATCCCCCTGAACCGGATGTAAATGTTCCTGATTTTGTTATACCACCTCTAAAAGTTATTGGTGAATTACCAGAATTGTTCCATGTACCTGAAACATTCACTAATCCAACATATATCTTCGTGCCAGTTGCATTACTATGAATTAGAGTTCCTGTAACAGTTGTTGCCCCAGTGACAGTAAGTGTAGTTGCAGCAACATCTACAGTACCCGAAGCATTAGAAACTTGAAATGTTCCTGCAACAGTAATTGTTACTGTTCCCATACTTAATGTACTCGTTCCACTATATCTTAAATTGTTAAAATTAGATCCAGTAATAGATTGAGTTGTACCATTAAAATCAGTTGTACCAGTAGTTGTAAACGTTCCAGACTTAGTCCAAACTGAACCAGTACCAATAACAGTAATAGTGAAGCCTCCATCATTTAATGTGCCTGCTGTTTGATTAAGTGAACCTATTGACAAAGTTGCACCTAGAGTAGCAGAGGGAGTAGTACCTGACATAGCTAAAATACCTGAAACGACCATTGCTGAACTAGGCATCGTTTTAGTTCCACTTCCACTTAATGTTAAATTACCATAAGCTTCATTAGCCACTGTTTGATTTGTACCAGAATAATCAACTGTACTCGTTGAACCTAAAGTATGAGTTGTATAATTTGAAGGGAATGTATTTGTACCACCAATTTTTAATGTAGCAGCATTTGCAACAGTAATTGTTCCTCCTGAAGTAGATCTGTTAGCTGTAAATGTTGATAAATCTAAAACACCTGCTGTAACATTTAAATTTTCAGTGATAGTTAAATTACCTCCAGCTGTTTTTGTTCCAGCTCCACTTATTTTTAATATCGGATAACTTGGTGTATTTGAAACGGCTTGAGAAACACCTGATGCATATTCGACAGTTGTAGATGCTGCGATATTTCGTGTTGCCCATGCAGGCCAACTAGTTGCTGTACCAGCAGAACCTAAACTATAAGTTCCTGAAGTTAAATTTAAAACTGAACTAGCTCCAGGTGTTATTGTGAAACCACCATCATTAAATAAACTATTTGATGTTACATCTCCAATTGTTAGAGTTGTTATTGTTGATGCTGCTGTCAAGGTAACACCAGCTATGTTGTTAGATTTTAAATTGTAGAAAGTTGAATAGTTCGGAACTGTTTGAGCTGAACTACCATTAAAATTAACAGTACCAGTACTTGGTGTAAATGTAGTACAACCGGAATTAAAAACTCCAGCAATATTAAGTATACCATTACCTGAAAAAACTATTTCAGTTTTAGAAGTTGCAGCATTAGAACTTGTTAAATTACCAGTACAATTAACTGTTCCTGTTGAAATTGTCAATCTAGTAATTCTAGTATTGGAAGTTATTGAACTCATTGATATGCTTCCAACGTTCAAGACGCCTGCACCTACTGCAATAGTACTTGTGGATGAAGCTGTTGTAGTACTAGCAGTTAACGATCCAGAAATGGTCAATGATATTCCTGAATTTAAAATTAATGAATTACTACTAGAACCAGCTGGAGCATTTATTACAATAGAAGTACACAAAGAATTCGCATCAACAGTTACATTGTGCCCAGATGCAATAACAACATTATCACTTGAACCAGGCACAACTCCACCAACCCAGGTAGTTGTATTACTCCAGTTACCAGATGTTGAAGAGGTAATTGTTGCTGCAAAAGATTTTAATGAAAATAAATTTGTATTAAATACTAATACGAAAAGAAAAAAATTAAAATAATTGAATTTAATTTTAGCGTGTAATAGTTTCATATCAATTTGTTGAAGTAGTAATAAATAGTTAATGCATTTAGTTATTACAAAATTACAGCATGTTAAATCGAAATAAAAAAAATCTACGTCAGCGGTTTAATATTACAGTAAAATGTTGTGTATGGGGTAAAATGTTAAAATCAATATAAGCATAAACACTTACTGCAGAATACGCCCAAGTAAGCATTTAAAGAAATAGTAATATAATATTACACTACTTGTTAAAAAATGATTTCAAGTGAATGGTTAGGTGATTTTGAGACATTTTAAAATATTAATCTTTCGAAATATGCCATTCATCGAAATGCTATTAAAAAAATGAAGGCCGCTTATTACTAAACGGCCTTCATTGTTAATACACTATTATGATTACAATACTTTTATTTCTGTCCTTCTATTTTTTTGGTGCTCATCTTCTGTGCATGTCACACCATTTTTACAACGGTTAATTAACTTCGTCTCACCATAACCTTTTGCAACAATGTTGTTTTTATTAATGCCTATTGATATCAAATAATCAACACAACTTTGTGCTCTTTGTTGAGATAATACTAAATTTCTCGCGTCACCACCTCTACTATCAGTATGAGAACTCAATTCCACTTTTAATTTAGGATTCTCTTTTAAGAATTCAGCTAATTTATCTAATTCAACTTTACTTTCAGGTCTTAATGTTGCTTTTCCAAAATCATAGAAAACATTCTCTATTGCAATTGTTGTTCCTTTAGAAATGAATTTTAATTCAATATCCTGTTTCATTAATGAATCTTTACTAACAGTACTAATTTCTGAATTTCCATCAAAATAACCTTGGTGAGAAGAATGAGTCGCAAATAATTTATTACGCTCTAATTCAGTACTAAAATAACCTTTGTCATCTGCAGTAAAAGTTTTTTCTTCACCAGTTACATCATCCTTTATAACTACTTTTGAAAAAGGAATTGGTTTCTTAGATTTTTGATCTATTACTGTAGCATTGATTGTAATGTATTTAGATTGTAATGTAAGTTTTTTAAATGTTGTATCACTTTCAACTTTATCTTTTGTTGAAAATGTTTCTTTTAAAGGAAAAAAGCGATCGTTATTTATTTCAAATGTAAAATCTTCGTTTTTTTCTGTTTTAAATTCAAAATTGCCATCTTTGTCGGCATATAAAGTATCTATAATGTTTCCATTTTCTTTAACAACAATTGGTATTAATGTCAAATCCTCTTTACCTTTAAAGTCAGCTACTAATTCTCCTTTCAACACAAACTCAGCTGTTTTTACAAGAACTGAATAAATATGATCTATAATTTCAATTCTATTAGAAGACATATATCCAAACTTACCTGTTTTATCTAAAACTAA
>CALPUT020000158.1 GCA_943326825.2 Chryseobacterium gleum
TAGAGGAAAACGAAAATATGCTTCTGAAGAATTAGGGATTTCTGAAAGAACATTGTATCGTAAAATCAAAGAATATAATTTATCCGAATAATGAAGTTATTTCTTTTCATATCGCTTTCAATCGTTTTGACATCATGTTGGCCTTCAAGTGTTTCATTAGTCGATTCAGGTTCTATGCCTCCAGAATGGAAAACATTTACAGTTAAGACATTGGATTTAGAAGCACCGAATGCACCAAATAATTTAGCTTCCGTTTTAACAGAAGAAATTAAGGACGGTATTCAAAACAATACTCGTTTATTAATAAACCAGAAAGCCGGTGCTGGTGAAATATCAATTGAAGGAGTTGTTACAAATTATTCTGCAGATCCAATTGCTATTCAACAAGGTGATGAAGCTGCAAAAAACAGACTTTCAATGAGTGTAAATTTCACGATTTACATATCCAAACCGAAAGAAGATAAGATGACGTTAACAAGTACTCAATTCATTGATTTTGAACCAATCACAACAGATTTTTCAGCAAACGAAATAAGTTTGTATGAAGAAATTAATAAAAAAATTGTGCAGGATGTAATAAATAAATTACTTTCGAACTGGTAATGATGAATTTAGAAAAAATAGCGCAACGTATTAAATCTCCAGATTTATGTGATTCACGTGATATTGAATCATTAAAAAATTTGGCTGAAAAATATCCGTATAGCCAAGTTTTTTCTATTCTTTACTTAAAAGCTTTATCGCACAACAACGATATTCGTTTTGATGAAGAATTACAACAACATGCCTATAGAATCACTGATCGCGTTCGTTTATTTGAATTAATTGAAAATAAAAAAATCGATTTTAGTGTTCCTGAAACAACAGAAATTAAACCTACTGAGCCTTTAAAAAATGTTGAAGTTCCTGTTGAAAATGTAATCTCTCCAATACTTACTTTAGTTCCTGAAACTGAAATTCAAAATTCAATTCCTACAACGACAATCCCTGAAACGGATGAATACGAGGAAGAAATGGAATTTATTGGTGAAAAAGAAATCATTTCTGAAGATGAAGAAGAATTAGTTGAGGAAGATGTCGAGCTTATAATTGAAACTCTTGAAATGGAAGCTCCAATTATTGAAAAAGAAATCATTCCTGCTTTTGAGATTGAAGATTTATCAGAACAAATTGAAACGGAAGAAAATGATTACCCTGAAAATGGAGAGTCTATTTTTGATGAATATATAGTTGATGATGAAGAAACGGAAATCATTCAACCAATAACAACTGAAATTGAAGAAATTATTCCTATTCAAGATGAAATTATCATTGAAGTTGAAGAGGAAACAGAGATTCAATCTGAACCAGAAAAGTCAAGTGAATTAAAAGAATTTGAAACTGAAATCATTTCTCAAGCAATTGCTGGAGTATATGATTTAGCAATGATTGAAACAATTGCTAAACAAGAAGCAGAAGAACAGATTAAACAAGAAGAGGAAAAAGAAGTTGAAGAAGATGAGCAAAATTCAATTCCTGGACCAATTGTCGAATCTCAAGGTAAAAAATCATTTTCTTCATGGCTAAAGGCTAGTCAAACTTCAGAAATACAATCTGAACTCCCTTCTAAAATTACAAATAATCCTATTGAACACATTGCTCCCAAAGAGAAAATCGAAGCGATAGTTGAAAATTTCATCAAAGAAGAACCGAAAATTTCTCGCTTAGCAAAAGAACAAAAAGTTGAGAAAAAAGAAAAAGTTGAGTTCTTTTCACCCGCTAAAAAAGCAAAGTCAAGTATCGATGAAAACCTAATGCCCGTAAGCGAAACACTGGCAAAAATATTCGCTGCTCAAGGTAATTTTCCAAAAGCAATTTTCGCTTATGAACAATTAATCTTGATAAATCCAGAAAAAAAGACTTTCTTTGCAAATCAAATTGAAAAATTAAAAGAAAAATTAAATACATAAACACAAATGGCATCATTACTTTCAATCATTATTATTTTAGCTAGTATCTTATTAATAGCTGTTGTTTTTATTCAAAACCCTAAAGGTGGTGGTTTAAGCACTGACTTTGGCTCTGCTCATCAATTAGGTGGTGTCAAAAAAACAAATGATTTTATTGATAAAGCAACTTGGTCGTTAGCTGGTACCATTATGGTTTGTAGCATTATATTATCAGTAATGTTGAAACCCGCTGAAGACAAACAACCAACACAAGATAAACAAGAGCAAAGTCAAGGTGGTCAACAACCAGAAGGAAAAAGTCAACAAGCTCCTCAAAAATAATTTAGTAGGAACTAAATATATAAATGTCAGTCTGTCATAGGCTGACATTTTTTTTTGAATAAACTTTCAGATAACAGTAAAGATTGTCACCTCAAAGAATTGAAAATCTTGTGAAATCTGTTAAAATGACACTTTACTCTCATTGGCATAAAATTGGGGGATGTTAGTCAACGTTAATTTAAATTAAATTATAAAAAATATGTCTACATCGTTTAAACCATTAGCGGATAGAGTTCTTATAGAACCAACGCCAGTTGAGCAAAAAACTGCAAGTGGAATTATCATTCCGGATTCAGCAAAAGAAAAACCATTGCAAGGAACTGTTATTGCTGCAGGAAACGGTAAAACAGATGAGCCAATGACAGTAAAAGTTGGCGATACCGTTCTTTTTGGACAATATTCAGGTACAGAAATTAAGTTAGATGGTAAAAGTTATTTAATCATGCGTGAGGCTGATATTTACGGGATTTTTTAATTAATTACTTCAAAAATAACATTAGAAAAAATGGCAAAAGAAATTTATTTCGACGTAGAAGCTCGTGAAAAGCTTAAAAGAGGTGTTGATGCTTTAGCAAATGCCGTTAAAGTTACTTTAGGACCAAAAGGAAGAAACGTAGTTATCGGAAAAAAATTCGGTGCACCACACGTGACTAAAGATGGTGTTTCAGTTGCAAAAGAAATCGAATTGCTTGATCCTATTGAAAATATGGGTGCGCAAATGGTGAAAGAAGTTGCTTCTAAAACAGCAGATATCGCAGGTGATGGAACAACAACAGCTACCGTTTTAGCGCAAGCTATTATTGGTGCAGGAATGAAAAATGTTGCTGCTGGAGCTAATCCAATGGACTTAAAAAGAGGAATTGACAAAGCGGTTATCGAAGTGGTAAAACACTTGAAAGACATCTCAAAAGAAGTTGGTTCTGACAATGATAAAATCAAACAAATTGCTACTATTTCAGCTAACAATGACGAGAAAATAGGTTCATTAATCGCTGAAGCAATGAAAGTTGTAGGAAATGATGGTGTAATCACTGTTGAAGAAGCAAAAGGAACTGAAACTGAAGTAAAAACAGTTGAAGGTATGCAATTTGACCGTGGATATTTATCTCCATATTTTGTTACAAATACAGAGAAAATGGTAGTTGAAATGGAAAACCCTTTCATTTTGATTTACGAGAAAAAAATCTCTAACATGAAAGAATTGCTTCCTATTTTAGAGCCATGTGTTCAAGCTGGAAAAGCATTATTAATAATTGCTGAAGATGTTGACAGTGAAGCATTAGCTACATTGGTTGTTAACAGAATTAGAGGTTCATTGAAAATTGCTGCTGTTAAAGCTCCAGGATTTGGTGATAGAAGAAAAGCAATGTTAGAAGACATAGCAATCTTAACAGGTGCACAAGTAATTTCTGAAGAAAGAGGATTTACTTTGGAAAATGCAACTATGGATATGCTTGGTCATGCTGAAAAAATTGAGATCGACAAAGACAATACTACGATTATCAACGGTTCAGGTGTGAAAGAAGATATTCAATCAAGAGTTGGGCAAATTAGAGCTCAAATTGAATCTACAACTTCAGATTACGATCGTGAAAAATTACAAGAACGTTTAGCTAAATTAGCTGGTGGTGTTGCTGTACTTTACGTTGGTGCTGCTACAGAAGTAGAGATGAAAGAGAAAAAAGATAGAGTTGACGATGCTTTAGCTGCAACAAGAGCTGCAGTTGAAGAAGGAATTATACCTGGTGGTGGTGTTGCCTTTATTCGTTGTATCGATGCTTTAGAGAACTTAAAAGGAATTAACGAAGACGAAAATACAGGTATTGCAATTATTCGTCGTGCAATTGAAGAACCATTACGTCAAATCATTGCGAATGCAGGTGAAGAAGGTGCGGTTATCGTTCGTAAAGTTCGAGAAGGAAAAGATGATTTCGGATTCAACGCTAGAACTGAGGTTTTCGAAAACTTATATGCTGCTGGTGTAATTGATCCAACTAAAGTAACTCGAATTGCAATCGAAAATGCTGCTTCAATTGCTTCAATGCTTTTAACAACAGAATGTGTTATCGCTGATGCTCCTGAGGAAAACGGTCCAGCAATGGGTGGTATGGCAGGTGGAATGCCAGGGATGATGTAATTCTTTGATTCAAGACTTAAAGACTCAAGATTTTAAGACTTGAAATAATTTTACAAGGAACCTTCGGGTTCCTTTTTTCGGACCGCCTTCCCGATTTAACTCGGATAGAACGGAACGTTTATATATAAGAAAGGTCAGATTTCATCTGACCTTTTGTTGTTTTTTTTTAATATTTCCTCCTTCGAGGAGCTTGTCCCGATTTTATTTCGGGAAGGATTAAGGCGGGTGCTATTGAGAATCTACAAAGAAAACTTTAATTAAATCTTTTTAATAACCTCCAACGCATTTTGAACATGTTTTGCAAAGTTCAATTGAGAATTAAAAACATCTTGAACAACACCTTCTCTATCGATGATATATGTCACTCTTCCTGGAACAAGGCCAAATAAATCTGGCTTTATCCCAAATTCAGTTCTTAAATTATTCCCTTCATCTGCTAACAAGATGAAATTTAACTTATTTCGTTGAACAAAACTTGATTTAGAATCCACATCTCCTTGAGAAATCCCTATAACTTCACAATCATAATCTTTAAAGTCAGCATAGGCATCTCTGAAGGCACACGCTTCTTTTGTACAACCATAAGATTCATCTTTTGGATAAAAAAACAAGACTAATTTCTTTCCTAAGAACTCCTTGTTTGTTCGTTCTATTCCATTTTGATCTTTTAATTTAAAATCGACTATTTTATCTCCTTTTTTAATCATTTCTTTACTATTTATTAAATTATTGAGAAATTAGTTCAATGCTGATTTAAATAAATTCAACGTGTATTCTCTTGCTGCTTTATGGTCGACAATTGGATTTGGATAAGCTAATGTTCCAAATTCTTTTACCCAATGTTTTACATACTTTAAATCCTTATCAAATTTCTCTTGTTGACTTGTTGGATTAAAAATTCGAAAGTATGGAACTGCATCACAGCCTGAACTTGCCGCCCATTGCCAACCTCCAATATTACTTGCCTGTTCGTAATCCATTAATTTTTGAGCAAAATAGGCTTCTCCCCATCTCCAATCAATCGATAGATGTTTCGTTAGAAAACTTGCAACAACCATACGTACTCGATTGTGCATAAATCCCGTTTCATTTAATTCGCGCATCCCTGCATCAACAATTGGGTAACCTGTTTTACCTTCGCACCAAGCTTTGAATTTGACCTCATCTTTTTTCCAAACGACATTATCGTATTGCTTTTTAAAAGATTTGGAAACTGATTCTGGAAAATGATACAATATCATTTGGTAAAACTCTCTCCAAATTAACTCATTCAAATACGTTTCATTGATTTCTTTAACTGTTATCGTTAATTCACGAATACTGATCGTTCCAAAGCGTAAATGAACACTTAAACGAGTAGTTTTATTTAGCGCAGGATAATCTCTATTTAGATGATACTCTTTTACAAAATCTAAATTCACAATTTCTGAAGGAAAAGGGAATTTTATTTTCTCTGAAAAACCTAATTCTGTTAACGAGATCAAATTAGAAACCTTATCAGATTTCTCTAATTGGTTAATGTGTTTTTCTACTGGATAAGACTTTAAATAAAAATCATTTAATTTTTCTTTCCACTTTCTTGAGTATGGTGTAAAAACAGTATATGGTAATCCATCTTGCTTTACAACTTCTGCTTTTTCAAAAACAACTTGATCCTTACTGCCAATAAAATCAACTCCTACTCCACTTAGAATTTCAAATAATTTTTTATCTCTTTGAATCGCTGAAGGCTCATAATCTCTATTCGTATATACTTTATCTACTTTTAAATCTGAAACAATTTGTGGAATTAAATCAATTGGATTTCCAAAATA
>CALPUT020000159.1 GCA_943326825.2 Chryseobacterium gleum
GCTAAAGAAGGGGCAGTTGTAAACCATTCTGGAGCTTGAGCAGCATCTGCATAACTAACGATTTTTGCAATCGGTGTTAAACCATGTTTCTCAACTGCTTCTTTTGAAGCTAAAATTAATGCAGAAGCACCATCATTTAAGGTTGAAGCATTTGCAGCAGTGATTGTTCCTTCTTTATCGAAAGCTGGACGTAATCCTGGGATTTTATCTAAAAATACATTTTTATATTCTTCGTCTTCTGAAATCATAATTGGATCTCCTTTTCTTTGAGGAACAGGAACAGGCACAACTTCATTTGCAAATTTCCCTGTTTTCCAAGCTTCAGCAGCTCTTGTATATGATGTAATTGCGAAATTATCTTGTTCTTCTCTTGAAATTTCATATTTAGTAGCACATAATTCAGCGCAATTTCCCATTGGAACTTTACTGTAAACGTCTAATAAACCATCTTTAGTAATACCATCTAACATAGTGATATTTCCAAATTTCATCCCATTTCTTCCATCAATATAATGAGGAGTTTGAGACATGTTTTCCATTCCACCAGCAACAACGATTTCGTTATCTCCTGCTTGAATTGATTGAGCTGCTAAAATGATTGCTTTCATTCCTGAAGCACATACTTTATTTACTGTAGTTGAAGGTACATTTTGTCCTAAACCAGCACCTAATGTTGCTTGTCTAGCTGGAGCTTGACCAATACCTGCTTGAAGCACATTTCCCATGAAAACTTCATCAATTAATTCTGGTTTGATATTTCCTTTTTCTAATGCTCCTTTGATTGCGATAGATCCCAATTGGGTAGCTGGGATAGTTGATAAACCGCCTAAAAACCCACCGATTGGAGTTCTAGCTGCAGCTACAATGAAAACTTCTTTTATCATGATTATTTATTTATTCTAATTAACAACACTGCGAATGTAATAAATTATTAGTTAAATTTTGATTGATATTTAAAATAATTGAAGTGAGTAGCTTTCTACTTTTAGCTAACTTCTAACAATCAACTATTAATTCTATTAAATTCTACTCTGATATGTAAACAATTCAAAATAACGACCTTCTTTAGCAATCAATTCGTCATGATTTCCGCGTTCAACGATGTGACCATTTTCAATTACTAAAATTTGATCAGCTTTTCGTATTGTACTTAATCTATGAGCAATAACAAATGTTGTTCTGTCTTTCATTAAATCGTTTAAACTATTCTGAATCATTGTTTCACTCTCCGTATCTAAATTCGATGTAGCTTCATCCAAAATGAAAATACTTGGATTCGCCAAAATTGCTCTCGCAATAGAAATACGTTGGCGTTGACCTCCTGAAAGCTTCACACCTCTTTCTCCTATAACAGTATCTAATCCTTCTTCAAAACGATCCGTAAATTCGTTCACATAAGCTGCTTTAACAGCGAAATCTAATTCTTCTTGAGTTGAATTTGGTCTTGGGAAAAGAATGTTTTCACGAATTGTTCCTTGAAATAAGAAATCATCTTGTAAGACTACACCTAAATGATTTCTATAACTTCCCAAACTTACTTTTGACAAATCAACACCGTCCAATGTGATTTTACCAGAACTTGGATTTAAATAAGTTGCTACTAATCCAGCAATAGTTGATTTTCCTGAACCAGAGGAACCTACTAAAGCGGTTACTGATCCAGCTGGTGCAGAAAAACTAATATTATGTAATACTTCTTTTGATTCTTGATAGCTAAATGAAACATCTTCGAAAATAATTTCTCCTTTAATTTCTTCCAGTTTAATTGGTCGCTCATCTGGATTGTCTTCTGGAGTCATGTTCATGATTTCTTGCGTTCGATCCAATCCAGCAAATGCTTCTGTAATTTGACTTCCAATATTACTCATCTGAACAATCGGTGCAATCATAAATCCTAATAACAAAGTAAAATAGATAAATTGTCCCGTTGTCATTTCGCCTTTAATAATTAAATAGCCACCAATTCCCATGATTCCAGCTGAAGCTAAACCTAGAAGAAATGTTCCAGAACTTGTAATTAATGATGTGGAAGTTAAACTTGCTTTTACATTTTGAAACAAATCATCTGTTCCTTTTTCAAAAATCTTATTTTCTTGTTCTTCAGCATTAAATCCTTTAATTACACGAACACCATTTAATGTTTCAGTTAATCTACCTGTCACTTCAGCATTAATTTGCCCTCTCTTTTTGAAAATAGGTCTAATCTTTTTAAATGCTTTCATAGCGACAAAAGCAAAAATAGCAATCGGAATTAAGGTTGAAAATGTCATGATTGGATTAATTCTGATCAATAAAATCAATGAAATGATTGCTGTAATTGTACCTCCAACTAATTGAACCAAACCAGTTCCAATGATATTTCTGACACCTTCAACATCTGTCATGATTCTAGAAACTAAAGCTCCACTTTTGTTATTGTCAAAATAACTGACAGGCAATGAAAGTATCTTTTTCTGAACTTGAACTCGTAATTGAGAGATCAAATTTTGCGCTTCCACGCTTAATATTTTGGTTAAAGCAAATGATGTTACTGCTTGAATTGCGATTGCTAACACAACTGTTCCTATCAACACAAATAATCCATCAATATCTTTGTTTGGAACAATTTTATCTAATAGTATTTGACTTGAATAAGGAATGTATAAACTAGCTAAACGACTTATTACAATTAACAATAAACCAAAACCAATGATTTTCCTTCTCGGCCAAACGATCGTTTTAAAAACCGATGATAATGTTACTTTATTTTTGCTCATGCATGACTTCAGACTAAAATCATTCCAAATCTAAAAACTGACAAATTGCCAATTATTAAGCTGACAAAAAATAAATAGAAATTACTAAATTATGATTTTAAAAATCCAAAATCCAAAATCCAAAATTTTCAAATATATCCAATCATATCATAAACAAAATAACCAATCCATTCTTTAATTAGTTTATTCCATTGCCCCATAGCGTCTTGGTTTGGAATGATATATTGATCCCAAAAATAACTTCTATTTTGACCTGTGATTAAATCAGTAGAGAAAGAATCACATTTCAAACCTACTTTATCAAAACAAGCTAAAGATCGTCTCATATGTGAACCAGAGGTAATTAATAGGAATTTTGAAAAATGTGGATAGGAACGATCTAATACCTTCTTAGATTCCAAGGCGTTTTCGTGCGTGTTTTTAGATTTGTCTTCTGTAATAATATCATTGCTAGGGATTCCCCATTCAACCAATACTTTTTTTAATTGCTTCGCTTCATGCAAACCTCTATCGGAAACATAACCAGAATCTCCAGAAATAAGTATTTTTTTGATTTTATGTTTTTTATACAATGTAATTGCTTGCCAAATTCGATCTCCATGACCAGTTATACTTAGTACATCTAAGTCGTTATTATAATCCGACATTCCCCCTAAAACAATTCCTACATCGTAGTTTTTAGTGTTTTCAAATCTCGTTCCATGTATCTCCCACATGCGCATAAATTCTGATAGGATTACAGTATTTGAGAAAAAAAAGAAAACAAATACAGCTGAGTATTTTGACCATTTTTTCCACTTGTCTTTTTTTAAAAAGAATGCGCCGAATACGCTCATTATAAACCAAGTATAAGGCGTCGTGAAAATCAATAAAGCTTTAGAAAGTATAAAAAACATAATGCAAATTAATGTAAAATAAAGTTAAAATTGAAATTCTTTATTTAGTTTATACGATGTTATTGTAATTTTGCAAATAAAAAGCAAATTAGATGTTAAGATTTGAAGGTATTTTCGGTGTTAGTTATTCGGATATAAATCAGTATTTATTAAAGATTGGAACAAATTTAGCTATAGCAATTTCAATTTTAGTTATAGGTCTCTGGGTAGTTAAAATCGCAACAAAAGCTATTAAAAGTATACTTCGAAAAAGTAAAACGGATGAAAGTTTAGTGACATTTTTGTCAAGTTTAGTTTCATTGGTTTTCAAGGTGTTAGTCGTAATAACATCAATTACTCAATTAGGAGTTGAAATGACTTCTTTTGTTGCCATTTTAGGAGCTGCTGGTTTAGCTGTAGGTATGGCATTTTCAGGTACGCTTTCGAATTTTGCTGGTGGAGTAATGATCTTAATTTTTAAACCATTTAAAGTTGGTGATTTTGTAATGACGCAAGGTGAACAAGGGACGGTCAAAGAAATTCAAATTTTCAATACGTATTTACATACATCAGATAATAAGGTGATAATTTTACCAAATGGTCCTGTTGCGAATGGAAATATTACCAATTTCACAAAAGCTGAAAAAAGAAGAGTTGATTTTATTTTCGGAATTGCATACGGTGATAATGTTCAAATAGCTAGAGATGTATTAACGAATCTAATCAACTCAGATGAACGCATAATGCAAGATCCAGCTCCTTTTATCGGTTTAGGTGCTTTGACAAATAATTCGGTAGATATAGTTGTTAGGGTTTGGACCAAAACAGAAGATTATTGGAATGTTCATTTTGATTTGAATGAAAAAGTATACAAGGAATTTGAGAAAAATGGATTGCATTTCCCTTCACCAACTCCACAAATATCTGCAAACTGAAAATTCTTTTATTTTCTCCAATTTTTTTCATTTCATTATTTATTTTAAATATTTATTAGCTAAAAATTAACCCGAATAAATTAGTATAAGTTCTCTTATTCGGTTAAAAATCATTCTAAGAATTATTAATTAAAGAGTTTCTAAAAGTTTATTAATTTTACTTCGTGCGTTTTGTTTCAGACATATCGATTTGGTGGTTACTTCCTTGGTTAGGGATTTCAATATTCATTGCTCATTTCTTGTATTCAAAAGAAAATTGGATTAAAGAATTAGGAAGTAGATGGATGTTGACTTTTAAATCATTAAGAGCTTCTGGTTTATTTTTATTAGGCGTTTTATTCATCGGAATATTATTTGAAGCAATTTCTATAAGAGTTGAGAAACCTGTATTTATAACAATGGTTGATAATTCTTCTTCCATGAAGAATTACAAGGATAGCGCTACTGTAAAATTAAAAATTCAATCGTTTAACAACAAGTTGATAGAACGATTTGGTGACAAATTTGAATTACATACGATAACTGTTGGTAGTGAAGTAAAATCTCCAGGTAGGATTGATTTTTCAGAAAACACATCTGCTCTTTCTGAAGGTTTTGAATCGATCCATTCTAATTTTTATAGCAGAAATATTGGTGGAATAGCATTCATCTCAGATGGGAATTTCAATAAAGGTTCAAATCCATTGTACAGCGCTGAGAAAATTGATTTAACGCCAATATTCACAGTAGGTGTAGGAGATACAACTCCCAAAAAAGATCAATACATCAAAAATATAGCTTCTAATGAAATTGCTTTTTTGAAAAATAAATTTCCTGTTGAAGTAGATTTAGAAGGAATCAAAATGGGGAAATCAAATGTGACTGTTTCAATTTTAAACAATGGTAAATCAGTTGCTTCCCAATCGGTTAATTTCAGTAATGGAACATATGATTATAAACATGTTTCTTTTTTACTAGAAGCTGATAAAGTCGGTTACCAACAGTATACCGTTTCTATTTCTAAGGCAGGTGGAGAATATACTTATTCAAACAATACGCGTAATTTTTACATTGAAATTCTAGATGCTAGAAGTAAAGTGTTATTGCTTGCTGGTGCTCCACATCCTGATGTTGCAGCTTTGAAAAGCGTGATTGAAAAAGATGAGAATTTAGATGTTACTTCTTTTTTAGTAAAAGATTGGAAAAGAGATTTAAAGAAAGTTGATTTAGTTATATACCATGAACCTGGTATTCAATACGATGAAAGTTTAATGACATTGATTAGAGATGCTAAAATCCCTGTTCTATATTGTGTTGGACCAAATACTTCAAATTCTATTATCCAAAAATTGAAAATTGGATTAATTACTCCAAATGGAAATCAATTTGATGAAGTTCAAGGTAAAATAAATACAGGTTTCCAGAAATTTGAAGTTTCCACTGAACTTCAGAATTCCATGAATTATTATCCACCATTGAAAACAAAATTTGGAGGCGTTACATTGGCAGCAGGCAATGATATTTTGTTGTTTCAGCGAATTGGTTCAATTCAAAAAAATGATCCAATGATTTATTTTGGTGAAAATCAAAATGTAAAATTTGGAGTCATCTATGGTGAAGGAATTTGGAAGTGGAAAATGAATGAATACATTCGAAC
>CALPUT020000160.1 GCA_943326825.2 Chryseobacterium gleum
GCAGCAAAAGGTGTAAATGTCCTAACAAAAGGAACAAAGCGTGCCATGATAATCGCTTTTGTTCCATTTTTATTGAAAAATAATTCTGTTTTATCTAAATACTCTTTTTTAACTAAAAGTCTGCCTTTAATTTTCCAATTAAATACGCCTAATCCTAATTTTCTTCCTATCCAATAATTGATATTATCTCCTGAAATTGCCGCAATGACAAGTAATAAGAGTAAAAGAGCAATATCTAAATCTCCTTTTGCAGCATACAAACCAGCGGTAAACAACAAAGAATCTCCAGGTAAAAAGGGCATTATGACCAAACCTGTCTCAACGAAAATTACCATAAATAAAATAATGTAGATAGTATTATGGTAGTTTTTCAGAAATACACTAAAGTTTGGTAAGTCAAATAATTGATGGAAAAATTCGATCATGATAAAAATAAATAATTAATAACTTCTTGTCTAATAAATTGTATTTCGATAAA
Source organism: Chryseobacterium gleum (assembly GCA_943326825.2). Lineage (GTDB taxonomy): Bacteria > Bacteroidota > Bacteroidia > Flavobacteriales_D > Crocinitomicaceae > CAIUKX01. The sequence continues at coordinate 479 of CALPUT020000160.1, forward strand.
TATGCATCCTATTATTTAGGTTAAATGTATTCTATGCTACTTAGATAAACATAATTAACAACCAAAATAAGTCTATTTTTGTTATAGTTGAAATAACTTAACCTGATGTAAAAGTAGTGTTTTCATTTTAATTGAATTAAATTTTAGAAAATTTAAGATGTAAAAATAATGATTCAATGATAACTTATTCATGATGATATGGTTCTCCCCTCAAAATCGTCATCGCGCGATATACTTGTTCAAAGAAAATCATTCGAATCATTTGATGTGAAAATGTCATTTTTGAAAGTGAAATTTTAGCAGAACAAGCTTTGTAAACATCATCCGAAAAGCCGTAAGCACCACCAATTAAGAAAACCAACCCATGTCCACCTTGATTGAATTTTTGTTGGATAAACTGTGAAAATTCAACTGAGGAATGCATTTTACCTCTTTCATCCAATAAGATGAGTTGTTCTCCTGGATTTACTTTTGAAAGTATATCTTTTCCTTCCAATTCTTTAATTTGCTCCAAAGAAAGCTTTTTAGTGTTTTTGATATCTGGTATTTCAATCCTTTCTACTGGAACATAATGCTTTAGTCTTCCTAAATATTCATTTTCACCTTCTATTAGAAAATTCTTGCCTGTTTTCCCAATGCACACTAATTTAATCTTCATGGCCAAAAATTGTATAATTTAACTCAAAATTCATCAATAAATATTAAATAACAATTTTTTAGGCATTATATTTGCTTTGTTTTTGCAAAAATTAGAATATGGGCTTATTTTATTCATTTCTTACTTCTTTAATAATCTCTTTGCATTTGTTGGGTGAAATTCCTTATTCTGGTTTAGAGTCAGCATTTTCAGACAATAATCCATCGGGAATTGTAAACTATGGAAAAGATAAAATACTCATTAATGTCTTAGGAACTGAAGGTGTATATAGCCATTCACAGGCATCTCTTGTTTTAAAAGATTTTTTCACTAAAAAACCAAGCTCTTCTTTTAAGTTTATTTTTAAAGGGAAAGAAACAACTGAAGGTTCATTTGCAATCGGAAATTACGTTAGTAAAGGAGAGTCTTTTAGAGTTACGATTCAATTCAAAAAAAATGGTACTGACTTTAAAATTGAAAGTCTTACAATTGAAAAAGCATAAAGTTTAATGGAAAATTTCGCAAACGCAGCAATGATCGATGAAATTATCGAATTGGCATTAAGAGAAGATATTGGTGATGGTGATCATTCTTCATTATCATGTGTCCCTCAAAATGCTCAAGGTCATGCAAAGTTGATTGTAAAAGATGAAGGAATTTTAGCAGGGATCGAATTAGCAAAGCAGATTTTTCATAAATACGATCCAACGATTCAAATCAATATCTTTATTCAAGATGGAACTGAAGTTAAGGTTGGAGACATCGCTTTTGAAATTCACGGTAATTCACGTTCGATTTTAGCAACAGAACGATTGGTATTGAATTTTATGCAACGAATGAGTGGAATAGCAACTCAAACACATAAAATTGTTTCTTTATTGGATGGTTGTTCAACAAAATTATTAGATACTCGAAAAACAACTCCAGGTATCCGTTACATGGAAAAGTGGGCTGTTCGAATTGGTGGAGGACATAATCACCGTTTCGCTTTGTATGATATGATTATGTTAAAAGACAACCATATTGATTATGCAGGAGGAATTGTACCAGCTATTTTAAGTGCAAATAATTATTTGAAAGAAAATAATAAAAACTTAAAAATTGAAGTAGAGGTTCGCAATGAAGAGGAATTAAAGCAAGTAATCGAAACAGGACACGTTGACCGAATTATGTTGGATAACTTTACGCCTGATCAAATTAGAATTGTTTTACCTACCATACCAAAAAAATACGAAGTCGAGGCTTCTGGTGGAATTACTTTAGAAACAATTCGTTCTTACGCTGAAACTGGAGTTGATTTTATTTCTGTTGGTGCTTTAACTCACAGTTTTAAAAGTCTGGATATGAGTTTAAAGGCGTTTTTTGTTGTTTAGATATTAGATGATAGACATTAGACTCTAGATGCTAGAGATTTGATTTACACTTCGACTATTAAAACACAAATATCATCTAATTGATCGTTATCTGATTTCCAATCGTAGAAAGATTTTTTGATGGCTTCCATTTGAATTGATGTTGATTGATTAATCGTTTCGTAAACCACATCAACAAATCTAGATTTCTTGAATTTTTTATCAGAGTCACCTCCAAATTGATCTGTAATTCCATCTGAAAACAGAATTAATCGATCTTTATCCATTAGTTTTATTGAATGCTGTACGAACTTTTCTTCTGAAATAGAAGGTCCTATCGGTTTTTTTGTTGGAGCAACTTCTTGAAGAAAACCATCTCTCATAATTATGATTGAATTATTTGCTCCTGACCAATACATGCGCTTTGTCAGAGGTTCAAAGGCACAAATCGAAATATCCATTCCATCATTCACGTTAGAAGTCGATAAGTTTTTTGAGATAAGTTCACTCGTTCGTTCTAATAATAACGATGTACTTGGAGATGTCAAATCTTGAAGTGCTGTATTTAAAGCTGAACTACAGAATACACTCATCATCGCACCAGGCACACCATGACCTGTACAATCTGCAACTGCGAAAAAAATCCAATTTTCTTTTTCAAAATATCTAGATGTAATCCAATAAAAATCACCTGCAACAATATCTTTAGGCAGATAAAAAAGTTGCCAATTTGAAAGATAAGAATTCATCGTTTCATTGCTCGGAAGAATTGCTTCTTGAATTTGTTTTGCATAAGAAATACTACTTATTATTTCCTTGTTCTTATACTCGATTTCTTGTTTTTGAAGTTCAATTTCGTTGGTTCTTACTTTAACTTGTTGTTCTAATTTAATGTTTGCCTCTTCTTTTAATAAGTTCAATTCCAATACTTGTTCATACGATTTATCAATAACTATTTTAAATCGATAAATAATACCAAAAGTCAATAGAATTGCTTCCATTATTGATCCAAATTGAAGACCGAAATCAGTAAAAGTATTTGACGGTAGGATTCCGAAATTTTTTAAAATAAATGCAAACACTGATACAAATAATATTGAAAAAGCAAAAAAGAATAATTTAGCAGGTTTGTATTTTTTATAAATCGCAAAGATCGAAATTACTAGAATTAATATATTTAACAATAGTGTAATTCCGTTAATAAAAACAATTGAAGAGGTGTATGCGAATGAGATTGGCATTACAGCAAGCGCTAAATTGATAAATAATAAATATTCAATTCTAACAAAAAGCTTATAAATCTTGGGTAAAAATGTCTTAGTATTCAAATAATATTTACAAAATTTCAATAAGAAAATAATTGAAAATGTAGCTGTTATTGGATTTATATGATTAGAAATATAATTATTATTCGGCCATAAATATTCTTTTCCAAAGCCTAAATTAGATAACTGTAATATAATAAATGAGCTGATATACAAACAATAATAAAGTGATGTCTTTTCTTTTACAAATAATCCAACAACAATATTGAACGCTAAAATGAATAATAAAATCCCGAAAAATCCACCTAAAAAGTATTGTTGCTGATAAATATCTTCATTGTATTTCTTTGTATCTGATAATTCTAATTTAAAATTTAAATGTTCTGTGCCATTATTGACTTTAATCAAATAATGAATAGAACTGTTCTCCTTACTGTAAATTGGAAATGTAATTATTCGATTTTTAATTGGCCTTTTACTATAATTTAATTGATCCCCTGATTTATAAATTCGCTGAATCTGATTGTTCTCAACCTTAAACAATTGAACTATATCCAAATTGGGATTATTGAGTTTTAATAAATGAAATTTGCTTTTTGAAGATGAATTTTCTAATGTAAAATCAAACCAAATGTCATAAGGTGTAAAACCGAAGTTAGCTTGATACATTTTCAATGGTTTCAACTTCAATCCTAAATTTTCAAAATGTTTATAAGATACACTACTACAATTTTTATTTTCCCAATATTTTAAATACGCTCCATCAATAACCTTAGATGAGTGTATTTTAGAAACATCAATCACTCTTTGTACAAAACCGATCAAAGGAAGAATACTGAAAATAAATATTAGACTTAGTTTACTAGCTATTTCTCTCATTCTTTATCTAAAATGTCTGTTGATTCTGATTCACTATTCTTGAGATTTGGTGAATAAAAAAATGAAAATCCTGTCACCGCAATACCAATAAAAATAATTTTCATACTAAACGGCCAATGTGCTATTTTGAAATACAGCCCTAAAAATAAAATAATCGTTCCAATCCAAAATAATAAATTGAAATCTTCTTGATTCTTTTCTTCTTTGAAGGAAAGCAAATTAAAAAAAAAGCGATTATTCCACAAAATAAAAATATTTTTTTTGCTATAAAATATGGAACAAATGGAAGATGAACATACATCAAAATCATCATCCCAAAAGAAATTGTGAATGATATTGCTGCAATGTTTTTAAACTTCATTTTATTATTTCTTTTTTTATTAAAAATAATCATTTTTTTTAATAAATATCAATGGGATTCATTATTGTTCATCCGTTCGAGATTTGATTTAGGTATTCAGATCGTATTCTTTTTTTCAATAAAAAAGGAAGAATTTGAAATTCTTCCTTTTTTATTATTTTTTTGATTTTTCTTCTTCTCCCTTAGCTGGTGCTTTTTCCTCTTTCATCGAGCTATCTTTCTTCATTTTAGCATCATCTTTTTTCATTTGATTTTCTGCTTCTTTCAATGCCGCTTTATCAGCTTTCATTTTTTCTTTAATCTTCACTTGAGCCTCTTTATCTTTTGCAGTTTTTGCTTTTTCTAAATCTTTTTCATCCTTCTTAAGTTCTGCTTCAGCTTTTTTAATCTCTCCTTTATCTTTTTTTAATGTTTCTTTATCCTCTTTTAATACTGTCTTTTTATCAACTGGTTCTTGAGAGAATAAAAAAGAGTTAAAGGAAATTGCCATCACGAATAATAGTATATTTTTCATAGTTTTAATTATTTATTAGTTTGCATTAATTTACAAAAATGAATTCTAAAACAAAAATTTAATTTTAAAAAAATATACAATGATTACTTTTTAAATAGATTTTATTTATTTCAAATCTTCAATTAATTTTTCAACTTCAATACTTTTTAATAATTTCAAAATGTTTGGAAAGGCATCTTCATGGTAACCATAACCACCCAACTGAAATTCTTTGATTGCTTCTTCTTTTGTCCAATTCATGAATGCCATTCTGTAGGCCGCAACAATGCATCCAGTTCTATCTGAACCATGTTTACAGTGAATTAATACTGGTTTTGGGGCTTTTTGAATCAATCTTAAGGCATCAATTATTTCGCTATACTTTATCGTCCAGGTATTGATTCGATTTTTATATAATTCCAATTTAGTTGATTTACCTTCTCTCTTATCGTTTAAAATATTTCGAACATTAACAATCGATTTTATTCCCATCGACTCTAACATCTCCATTCCTTCTTTGGTTGGTTGCTCTGAACGATATAAATTTTCATCAACTTTATACAAATTATACATTGGATTTAACTCCACTTTTTCAGCCCAATCGAGCGGTCTATTTGCTAGTTCAATTGGCTGACTTGTTCCACAACCAAAGATAAACAGTACTGAAAAAGTATAAATTGTTATTAATCTAAATCTCATTTTTAATATTGTAAAATTCATTACTCTAATTCCC
>CALPUT020000161.1 GCA_943326825.2 Chryseobacterium gleum
CAATCTAAAAACCATAAATTCGCAATTTTTAATTGGTAAGGGCGAATATGTAGTAATTTCAAAGGATACTAACTTTTTAAAATCGAATTATCCAGCAACAATTCCAACGCAGATGATGCAGTCAGATTTACCAAGTTATAACATTGATTCAAGTACCGTTTATTTGATTTTTAATGATGAAATCATGGATAAAGTTTCCTATTCAGAAAATTGGCATTTTCAGTTAATTGATGATTCAAAAGGAAAATCATTGGAGCGAATAAGTGACTTAGCTGCTTCATCAGATTCCACAAATTGGCATACAGCCGCAGAAGGAATTGGATTTGCAACACCAGGAGGAAAAAATTCTCAGTTCCAACCAAATCAATCATCGGGAGATTTTAGTTTTACGAGCAAAGTAATTTCACCTGATAACGATGGTTACGAAGACGTTCTTCAAATCAATTATGAAATGAAAGAAGCATCTATGGTAGGTTCAATAATCATCTACGATAATGAAGGTAGAATCGTTCGAAAATTAGCCAAAAACGAATTATTAGCAACCAAAGGTCAATTTATTTGGGACGGAATATCAGACGATCAATCCAAAGCGAACATTGGAACATACATTGCAGTTTTTGAAGTGTTCAATTTAAATGGTTCATCTATTTTTGTAAAGAAGAAAGCGTTTGTGGTGGCTGGGAAGATTTAAATTTTAGCGTTGAAATTTAAATCACAACTAAAAAAAAGGACGAATACATTGAACAATTTATGAAGGAAAATACAAACATTTGAAGTATTTTTGATATACAATTTTAGTATGTCTAAAACTAATTTCCCAAATATTTTATGAAAAACATAGATAAAAAAAGTTTAGAAAATGCTTTTCGCTTGTTTGATACGGACGATATTAATAAAATAGAAGTTGGTACAATTAAAGGTTTGAAAGACATTCATATTTATTTGTTTAACGATCTATATGATTTTGCTGGTCAAATTCGTTCCAAAAATATATCAAAAGGGGGTTTTAGATTTGCAAATGCTTTGTATTTAAATGAAATTTTGGTTAAAATTGAACAAATGCCCGAAACTACATTTGAAGAAATAGTTGCCAAATATGTAGAGATGAATATTGCTCATCCATTTATGGAAGGAAATGGAAGAACTATGAGAATATGGCTTGATTTACTCCTAAAAAATAAATTAAATAAATTAGTAAACTGGCAATTTGTAGATAAATCGCTTTATTTACAAAGTATGGAAAGAAGTCCTATTAACGACCTGGAATTAAGAACCCTATTATTTGCTAATTTAACGAATGAAATTAACAATAGAGAAATTATTTTTAAGGGAATAGAACAATCTTATTATTATGAAGGTTATCAAAAAGAAGATGACGATGAAGCATAATTTATAGTTTGACAAAATCTATAAAATAAAATATTTGGAAAAACTTCATAAGCATTGTCTTCAAAGCAGCGCATACTCAAATTGTTCGAAACAATTTAGACACAGAGCCCAATTCGGTATCCACAATCGTTATTTATCATGATAATGCCCTAAAGCAGAAATAACATCCACAATTATAATATCTTCTAGGATTTCATAGATTAGACTGTCTTTTTGATTTAATTTTTTGCTTGATTAGTTAGTATAAACCTAAACTTAACCATGTGTTTTTTGGATCGATTTCAGTTCGATTTTTACTTTTTCTTACTTTTTGGATTTTATTTATAAAATTCTTTTCATAAGGGCTATCAGCCGCTTCTTCAAATTTTATATTCAAAGCATTAAAAAAAGCTTTAATTACGTCTGATTCATTTGCTGAAGAAGGGTGTGCTATTAAGATGTTATTTGATTTCATGTTCAAATTGCTATTTATACATAAAAATACAAATTTTTTTCTAAAATTAAAGAATAGCTTCTTTGTTACTTTTTTCTTGTGATTCGTTATACAGATGAAAATCAATAAAATCGAATCTTATGGGGAGCAAATTTCTACATTTCACAACTCTATCAATTACTTTCGTTCTTGTTCAATTTTCAAGTTGGTCACAATGCGAATCGTTTGTGGTCATCAAATTAAACAACAATAAGGGCGGAGTTTATTCTGGTCAAAACGTTGAATTAAAAAGTCAGAACGATGGAAAAGTTTATAAAACAACCAGCGATTCCAAAGGCGAAGTGAAATTTCAAGTTCCTTGTGATCAACGTTTTGATTTAACGATTGCCAATTACACACGAAAAGAAGAATTAAATTCTCCTTCTATCAGCGGAGCAGAATCATTTGAAGAATACAGTTATTCTCCAGATATGGCTTTAAAAGACAAAATGATGGCGATGAGCGAAGCGGATAAAACAAAGCTCGATAACCAATTGAAGAGTCTTCCTGATACCACTAAAATATTCAAATCTCAAATGCCCAAACCATTGATCGTCGATGGTTTTATGCAGTATTTTATCATCGTAAAAAATCTAGAAAATAAACCTTTAGCAAATGAAAAAATAATTGTTTCTGGAAACAAGCGAAACAAACATTTCAAAGGAGAAACGGATGTAACAGGGAAAATTCAATTGTATTTACCAAAAGGAGATGTTTATACCGTTAATTTCAAGTACCATAAAAATTATTATTCGCATGAAATTGCCTATACGATTGGAACGGGAACAGGTAGCATGGAATTGATGTACATGGGAACCGAAGAATATTTGAGAAGAAAAAAAATAGAAGATGAGCGCATTAAAGCGGAAGAAAAACGACTTGCTGAAGAGAAAAAACGCTTCGAAGAATGGTGCAAAGCAGAAAAACTATCTCGAGAAGAAGGATTAAAACGCAAAATGAAAGAACTAGAAGATCAACAAGAATCACTCAAACAAGGAATCGTTTACAAAGTACTCAATCGCAATAAATGGTCCGAAAAATTGATTGTGTGTGATTTAACTGGAAGTATGATGCCGTATGCTTATCAGTTATCCTTATGGTATCAATTAAATGTTGCGAAAGAAAAAAACTTACAATTTGTGTTTTTCAATGACGGCGATAGTAAATTGGACAGTCAAAAGAAAATAGGCGCAACCGAAGGGATTTATTACCAAAAATCAAAAGGTTTAGATAGTTTAACAGCATTAATGAATTATGTTCAATTTAAAGGATATGGGGGAGACTGTCCTGAAAATAACATGGAAGCTTTAATTAAAGGCGTTAAGCAAGCAACTCCGTATAAAGAATTGGTAATGATAGCCGATAATTATGCGCCCGTGAAAGACATTGAACTTTTGAAAAATTTCAACAAACCCGTTCATGTTGTACTTTGCGGAGCCAGTGAAAATGTATTGGCTGATTATTTATTAATTGCATGGAAAACAAAAGGTTCCATTCATACGATTGAAGAAGATATCGTTAACATTGCCAATATGATGGAAGGGCAATCGATTAAAATAAATGGTATTACCTATAAAATTATGGGTGGTGAATTTGTGAAAATAGGGAAGGCGTAGGAAAGGTTTATTATTTTCGAATCATTTATAACTTTTCGAATTAGAAATTTTTATCGAAATAAATCCTTCATCGTATGGTTTAATTTCAAGTTCATCACTTTATTTTCTCGATGAGGTAATTGATAATGAACGTAACAATTTATTGAATCTTATTTTTGCTGCAATATATTAATTTCCCTCCAGAATCATCTTATAAACGAAATTCTTTACAACATCATTTTTATTGATGATATCTATTAAAGTTGGTGTGATCAAATAATTTGGAAAAGTACCGTGACCATTGTTTTCAATTTTTGAATTGACTTGTATTTGATGGTTTACAGGGTCACAATGGATACTTGTATTTGGTAATACCGTTACCGTTTCAAAGCCAACATTTCCGGAAAGGATTGCTTTATTTCCACCTGTTTCTTCACCTATTAAAATTCCTCGATTGTAAAATGAAAGATCAGAAACGACAATTCCACAATTTGAAAAACAACCGCCATTGATTAAGACATACAATTTTCCATGATACGCATTTCGTTTGATTTTGGTCAATTTAGTTCCATAACAAATTCCTTTTTTTAGCCTTTTTTGATTATAACCTTTAACTGCTTTAGTTTGCTCAATCAAATGAAAAGGTTCTCGTAATAGAAATGATAATAGAAATTGACCGTATTCAAAATTACCTCCTAGGTTATTTCTTAAATCCAATACCAACGTTTCTACATTGTCGCGTTTAATTTCATAAAATGCTTTTCGAATTTCACTTTGATACTGTTGATGAAACTTTTTTCGATACATGCTTCGATCGAAACTTTTTACTTTTAAAAACCCCGTTTTAATCGATTCATCAAATTGATATTCAACACCTTTTTCTTTTTTTAAATCTGGATAAAGGGAACTACCAAGGTAGCAAACCATATTTTCTTTCGTAAGTCCATCCACAACAACCGTTTTAATCTCTCCGTTTGTTGTTTTGTATTTAATGTTAAACGTTTCAGGATGTCCAAATATGTAACTGTAATATTCTCTAAAATAGTGATTTAATATCCAAATAGGGTAGGTCTCATTGTAACCATCTCTCACTTGTCGACGAAGTAATTCATTAAAAATATACTTACTATCTAATCCATTTATTTCTAAGATTTCAGATCCAATAATTACTGAAGAATCAGGAGTACATTGTTTATCTACCATTAATTTATCATTGATCCAGGTCAAATGATATGGAATAAATTTACTTCGTTGATTGTAGTAATGGGTTACAACAGGATCGGGATAAAGAAAGTTATGACCATCTTTTATAATTGAAATTGTTTGAGAAATGTAACCGTAAAACTCCATATCAGTCATCGGTTGATTGATGTTTTGATACAAACTATCAAAAACAAAATCGATTCTTTGTTCGGTGTTGTATAAGTATAAATTAGCTAGGTTATTTTCTAATTTAAAACGAAAAGCCTGAAAATCTTCTTTTAATTGTTCAGGACTATATTTAATATTTGGATTATAACTTACTTTTTGTGTGAAAGAAGCTGAAAAAATGAGGAGCAAACCAACGAGTAGAAGGTGTTTCTTGAAGTATCCTTTTTTCAGTTTCAAATTCATTTAAAGTGTTGAATAGGAACTAATTTACAAAAAATATAGAATCCTAACTATTTTCTTTTAAATTTTTTGCTTGAACAACTTTATTTATTTTGAATATTAATACAACACAGATTAATGCAATGAAAATCATTACAATTCCCAAAATATTGAAATTTTCTAAAGGACTACTTTTCGTTTTTTGATGAATGATTAATCCTCCTACTACAGCTGCAATACCTCCTGACAAGTATTGAAGAGAAGAATAAATACTCATGAAAGCTCCTCTATCTTGCATTTCTGGCAAAGCAGTTATTAATGTATTTGAAGGAATAATTCTCGTCATAACTCCCATCATCATTAATAAATTAGCAAGAATGACAATCCAAAAAGGAACATCGTGTAGATTTGTATAAATCAACACCATTATAACCATCCAAGTAGTCGAAATAGTAAACAATTTCACTTTATTGATTTTATCACTTAGTTTACCAAAGACAGGCATGATAATCAATGTAAATATTCCAACTATCATGAAGAGAATCGGTAATTGTTCTTTGGTAACATGGAGATTATTTCTAGAAAAAGTACTTCCCCAAGGCATAATCAAAAATCCTCCCATTGAAAGGAAAACCGCTGCTAAAAATCCAAGATGGTAATTTTTGTTTGATAATGTTTTTACAATATGTTGAAATGCACTGTGATCTTTTTTGATGGCTAAATGTTCGCGAATAGGTTTTACTTTGATCAAAATTAAAATCCAAATAATACTAGCTATTCCAACGATTAAGAAAAAGGGTGCTTTCCAGTTAAAGACATTCGCTAACGTCAGACTGATCGGAATTCCCATCACTTGACTTGCGCCAAATCCCATTTGTAAAAATCCCATTACACGACCTCTTTGTTGTAAAGCAAAAATATCGGCAACAATTGCCATCGAAATAGAACCAATGACACCACCAAAAATTCCTGTAATAAATCGAGTAATAACCAAGTAATAATAGTTAGTTGCTAAACCACAAAAAAGCGTACCGAAAATAAATCCAATATAGAAAAACAATAATAGCTTTTTACGATCAAAACTATCCGCAAATCCAGCTGTTAAGAATCCTGATAATCCAGCACTAATTGAGTACGCCGCAACA
>CALPUT020000162.1 GCA_943326825.2 Chryseobacterium gleum
ATATTTTTCTTTAATCTGACTAATCGTTAAATTACTTTCTGAATACTCTTTTATTACTTGTAATTTAAAACTTTCACTGTAACGTACTATTTGACACTTATTCATAAAATATATTTATTTTAGTGTCTACTTTTTCTCAGGACGATACACTAATATCTAATATCTAATATCTAATATCGTTTTGCATATTTGCGATTGGGAGGTGCCACTAATGCTTGTGAATTTAAAAAGTTTTGAGCTACCACTTAATTCTCTCTGGAGCACGACCTCGGATTAGCAAGAAAGTAAATAAAACTTCTTATTTTAAATGTGCTGTTATGCGCTGATTTTCTTATCGCGGTTTACCAGATTAATGACCTTGAAAGCACATATGCTATCAATTGTAATCTGAAGGACGATTCACTTTCTCCATCATACAATGCAACCCAATATAGATCTCTAATTTCATCGTTGGAGTTTGGATGAGGAATGCATATGTATTCAGTTGTTCCGCTTCCCTTTGTGTAGGTCAACATATATGCAACCGTCTTTTTTTGATTTGTTGTCGATTTTACAAGTTTTTTTAATGTTACAATCCTTTCACCAGTTGTAGCTTCATTAACATCTTCAAGTTCGTAATTTTTCTTCATGTCAAGACCTGATTCAAGTTGTACTTGATAACCTTTGGTTACATAATTATATTCTTCCAAAGTTGTCTGTCCAAAAACTTTAGTTGAAAAAATAATTGTCATAGTAATGATTGCCGTAAGAATATTTATCTTTTTCATTTGATTGATTTTATTTTAAAAATCCTGATAGTTTGGCTTTTCAGTATCGCCCCGTTTTTTTTAGTGGTTTCTAATCTCCACTTTTGTTTGTCTATTTTACAAGATATTTTAAGAACTATCTAAGCTGTTTTTTTGTGGCTCTCTTTTTTGTCTGCTATGAATATTTAACTAGCTCATAACGAAATATCAAAAATTATCTATTCAACATCACTGGCATCACCAACATTAAAATATCTTCATGCTCGTTAGAAGAATTTCCTGGTATTAATAAACCAGCTCTGCTAGGCTCACTCATCACCAATTTAACCTCTGTAGTGTCCATGTTGTTTAACATTTCCATTAAGAAACGAGAATTGAAACCAATTTCCATGTCGTCTCCATCATAGTTACATGTTAAACGCTCATTCGCTTCGTTTGAGAAATCTAAATCCTCAGCAGAAAGAGATAATTCTGAACCAGCTAATTTTAATTTAATTTGATGAGTCGTTTTATTCGCAAAAATAGAAACACGTTTGATTGAACTTAAGAATTGAGCTCTTTCAATTGTTAATACATTTGGATTTTCTTTTGGAATAACAGCTTCGTAGTTTGGATATTTCCCATCAATTAAACGACAGATCAAAACGATGTCATTTAACGTGAAAATTACATTTGAGTCATTGTATTCGATCAAAATTTCTTCGTCACCACGAACATTTGATTTCAATAAGTTCAATGGTTTCTTAGGGAGAATAAATGAAGAACTTCCCGTTGCTTGAGAATCTGTTCTTCTGTAACGAACTAATTTGTGAGCATCAGTAGCAACAAATGTAATGTCTTCTGGCGTAAACTGACAAAAAACACCGCTCATTACTGGTCTTAAATCATCATTTCCAGTAGCGAATAACGTTTTGTTGATTGCTTTAGAAATAATTTCTCCAGAAATTTTAATTGTATTGCTGTTTTCTATAGCTGGAGTTTTTGGATATTCTTCACCATTGTAACCAACCATTTTAGATTTACCATTGTCGTAAGCAATCTCTATTCCGAAATTGTTCATGTCCACAATAAATGTACACGGTTGATCTGGTAAGTTTTTAAGAACTTCAAGTAACAATTTTGCAGGAATAGCAATCTTTCCTCCATCTTTTGATTCAACTTCTAACGATGTTCTCATTGTTGTTTCAAGATCTGAAGCAGAAACTGTTAATTGCCCATCTTCAATTTCAAATAAAAAGTTATCTAAAATTGGCAAGGTATTGCTAGTTGCTAAAACACCTGAAATGCTTTGTAAATGACGTAATAGTGTTGTACTTGAGAGTATGAAATTCATCTTCTTTCTTAAATTTATATTCGATAAACAAATATAGATACAATTATTTATTGAATAACAGAAATAATTATAGTTTCATTCACAATTGTTTGTTCATTCACAAACATTAAAAGACTCGTGCTTAAATGAAATTAAATAATGGATTAAGTTGCCACAAAAACAGTTATAGTTTTAGTCTTAATTGGAATGTTAAGTCGCTTTTTAGATTTCCTAAAATTGATTCATTTCCACTACCGATTTCATTTTGATTGACATAAACTGTTTTTCCATATCGAATCCATAAATCAAAACGACGTAAAAAGGTGGTTCGAATCAAAATGTAAAATTTTGAACCTTTGTTGTAATATGCTGGAATAGAAAATACATTTTGAGCATTCGATTCATAACTGTAGATTCGAGTATCATAGCTATCTGTTTGAAATAAAGCGTATCGAAAAATTAAATCAAATGGTAAGTTTTTCGGTTTAAACAATAAATCTTGAGTCATTAATGAGCCCGTTTCAACAGTCTTTGATTTTCCTTCTAATGAAACATATTCAATTCTACTTTTTAATGTTATGTTTTCTGAAACTTGATAATTCAAATTTAATCGGATATTGCGTTGAATATTATCATCTAGGTTTGAAATAGAACCATCGGAGTAACGACTATTTTTCTGATGGTTTTGTTCTCTTATTCGACCATAAATCTCTAACTTTTTTGAAGGTTTGTAAGTTATTTGAGAAAATAAATCGTGACCTACTGAAGGAGCATCCACTTGATACTTTAACCATGGAGAAGAAAATAAATCAGTATATGAATTGATAAACCAATTAGAATTCAATTTGATTTTAGCTCCAATATAAATTCCTTTCTCGTTTTGAGTTTTTGTGACATCAGCAAAAGCATTGGAATAGAAACTTTGATAATTCTTGCCATAATTCCTATAAACAAGGGAGAAACTTGCTCTAGAATCTATCGCTATTAATACTCCATGAAGTTGAGCGATTCCATTTGAAAAGGAGTTATGCGCTAGTTCTCCAAAGAAATTTAAATTTTTTATCGCCCAATTGTAATCGGCACTGATATTAATCATTTCTTTTCCTCGGAAATCAAATTGATTATAGGTTTGGAAATCTTTGGAATAGACTTTGTCATAACCCTGATAAATAGTATTCAATCCAATTTTGAAATTTCTGTTTTTGTAGCTCAAAGAAGAACCTGCTATTTTTTCAATAGCAGCATTTTTGCGATCGATTTCTGAAGTGGTTCTGTGTAAACCTGTTGCTTGAATTGAACTGTAAAAACTAAAATTAGATATTGAATCAGTTTGAATGGTAGCGTCCATTTTTTTTATAGAACCGAAATTCGTCCAAGTGAAATTTTTATAACCTAAGTCAAATGCGAATCCTCTTAAAAATCGGTTTTCATCAGCTGAAGTATACGGTTTGAATGAATTTGCTGTTTTCTTTATGTTGGTCACATCTGCTGTTTTACCAAAAGCATAATTGGTCCAAATCAATAAACCTTGTCCCAAACCGATATGATAGTCACCTATAACAATTCCTTTTAAATATTTCCCACCTCTATAATATGCATGTGCTGAATAAAAATCAAATCCTTGTCTGTTTACTCCTTGAAAAAATGGTTCGCCCGGATCTTTATCTGCGGTGAAACCTAAACTTAAATTTGTTCGATAAGAATACCTCAATCGTGTATAATAATGGTTCGCATTTCCTTGATAATTCCCATTAGAAACTGAATCGAGATAACCTTGTTTCTTTTCAGGAATGAGTTGATAACGATTGTATATTTCAAAATTCCCATACTTTAAAATTTCTTTAAAGTTCAAATTAACTTGTTCAATTTTTTCATCTACTGTCACAAAAGGAAGGATCAATTGGATGGTTGTTTGATCCCAATATTTTAATGATTGCAGCTCGTAAATGGTGATTAATTTGCCATTTTTCTTTATGTGTAATAATAAATCTTGCACCTGAAATTGAGTTAATATTCCAAGTTCATTTAATTCATCTTCAGTTGTTTGGTTTAAGTTTATTGGGTGTTCAAAATAATAATTCAAAGCGTCCATTGTTGCTGTAAGGTCAATATCTTCATTTTCGTTCTGTTCAGCTAAAAATTCTATCCGTTGTTGGATGATTTCAGACTTTTCTTGACCATAAATTAAATTGAATGCAGCAAAAAAAAGAATGAATGCGATTAGATTAATTACTTTCATTTTGCTTTTTGTTCAATTCGAAATTCAATGTAAATGATGGACACCATCCTAAAATTTGTTGGTATGAACTGCCTAAATTCAAATCTATTTTTTTGAAATGATAACCAAATCCAAAACAAATTAAAAGTGGTTGTGTTGAAATTCCTCCTCGGAAAAATAACTTCTCTTTTGAGTTGTATTCGAAAGCTGTTTTGAATTGAATTTTATGAAGAATAGATTTATCAGCCTGAAGGAAAAGTTGAACACTCTTCGAAATTTTATAAGCAGTTCCTAATCTCATAACGGTTGAAAATTGTTCATTTTGAAAGCTTGCTAATTTTGAATTAGAAATATTAAACGCACTAAAACCGATAGACCAGTTTTCATTAATAAAAGCATGTAATCCAAGTTCAGCAGTAACGGAATTTTTAGAACCATAATAAGAGGGGAGTCGAATTCCGAGCGAATTCAATTGAACACCAGCGGCTAAGAATTCTGTTAATTTTAGACTATATCCAACTCCTGCTCGATACGTTTTTAAATTATCACTCCCATAAAATTGCCCGCCAATTGAAATAACACCTATTTTTGTTGGAGAAGCAAAGCTAAATCCTTGAAATTGAGTTTCTTTTAGCAAGTAACGATTTTGGTAAGATATACCGAAAGAGATCTTTTTTAAATTTCCAAGTGCACCTGGGTTGTTGTGGTAAGCCCAAACATCTGAAATGGAAACAGAGGAATTCGCTAATGAATTTGAACGTGTTCCCATAGGTTGCCAGTTTTGAGCGAATAAAGGCAATTGAAGTATGAGAAATAGGATGGAGATAATATTTGTTTTCATAAATTAATTCATTACTGAATGAGTCGCTTCAGTTTTTTACATGTTTGAGGGTTTAAATAATCTTTTTCACCTATAAAGAACCAGGATTTCCCTTCGTTATCTGAGATTGCATAAAGGTACACTTTTGTTTTTTCGGAAGATGTATATTCGTTTTGATAACAATCCAATTGATATTTGATTTGGATGGTTTTATTTTCTTTTTTGGTTAGAATTATAAACGGATTATCATAGTGTTTCAATTCAGTTGTATCTGTTTTTAGTTTCACTTTTTCTTTTAAAGTATCTATTCCACTTGTTTTCCACTCTCGAATTAATTCAGGGTAAATAAGTGATGAATATTCTAGAATTGAACCAGAATTTTTAGCGTTTAAATAGTTTGAAAGCGATTTGTTTAATTGACGTTCCTGTTCAGAATTTAAAGAACAAGCCAATAAAAGGCAGCTGATAGAAAGGAAGAAAAGCCATTTATACATGGGTTAAAAATAATATTTTTTGAAATAACAACACGTATTAATCAAAAAAAACTCCTCTTCAAACTGAAGAGGAGTTTTTTTTAAAGCGCTTGTAATATATCTTCCCAAATATCTTCAATATGTTCTAAACCAATAGAAAGGCGAATTAACCCATCAGATATTCCAACATCTAAACGTTGTTCTGGCGTTAATTTTGAATGTGTTGTTGATGCTGGATGAGTAGCAATGCTTCTCGTATCACCAAGGTTAGCTGTTAAAGAGAATAATTTTAATTTGTCTAAGAAATTTCTACCCGCTTCCAAACCGCCTTGGATTTCAAAAGAAACGATTCCGCCGCCCAATTTCATTTGTTTTTTAGCGATTTCAAATTGCGGGTGACTTTCTAATAATGGATATTTTACCCATTTTGCTTTGTCGTTACTTTCCAATCTTTTCGCAATTTCCAAGGCATTTTGAGAATGTTTCTCCATGCGTAAAGGTAAAGTTTCAATTGATTTTGAAAGAATCCATGCATTAAAAGGACTCATTGCAGGTCCAGTGTGACGAGCAAAAGCTTCTACTTGTTTGATGATTTCGTTTGATCCAACGATTACTCC
>CALPUT020000163.1 GCA_943326825.2 Chryseobacterium gleum
AATTTAATTTACAGTTATCTTATTTATCTAAAAAATTAATAACTTAAATCGAAATTTATAAAAAAATGAAGAATTCAAAAAATAAAGCCATACTATTATTCTCTACAATTTTCATTTTATTATTTGGATACCTGATTTGGTTTGGAAATGAAATGAGTCCGGGTGGAAATTTTTCGTAGAATATCAATCAGATTGAAATAAAAAACAATAACATTGAAGTTGATACAACATTCAAATCTTTATTAAAATATTTTGGAGAAGAATTATATACTTTCAATGAAGATAGAATTCAATCTATTACAACTCTAAAAGGCAATAATTCAATCTTACAAATTTCTTCTGATCTTAAAAGTAATGAGACTTTAAAAATATTAGCTGAGAATTTACTGCAATATAAAGTATTTAATATTATTAATTATGACTCTACTGCTACTATTTCAATTGGTGATCCAAACGAAATAACAGGTGCAAGTGGCGGCTATTTATTTTTGAAAAAAGTAAATAAAATTTTTAAAATCGAAAATTATCGTGCAGGAAAATAGTACAGCATCAAAAATCAACAATATTAAAACTAGATAATCATTTACAACTTCCCATTCAAAATCTCCTCAACTACTGCCGGATCCAACAAAGTAGAAGTGTCACCCAAACTTGATGTTTCTCCTTCAGCTATCTTACGTAATATTCTTCGCATAATTTTTCCACTTCTCGTTTTTGGTAGACCTGATACGAATTGAATTTTATCAGGCTTTGCGATTGCTCCAATAATTCTAGTAATTGTTTGGAGAATATCTTTTCTCGTCAACTCTTCGCTCTCATGATGAACACCATCTAAAATCACATAAGCATAAATTCCTTGTCCTTTCAAATCGTGAGGGTAACCTACAATTGCACTTTCAATGACTCCTGTATGCATATTGATGGCATTTTCTAATTCAGCAGTTCCAATTCGGTGACCACTGACATTTAGTACATCATCCACACGACCTGTAATTCGATACATTCCCTCTTCGTCTCTTAAACAACCGTCACCTGTGAAATAGTTGTTTTCATAAGTAGAAAAATACGTTTGTTTGCAACGCTCATGATCTCCATAAGTTGTTCTAATCATTCCTGGCCAAGGAAAAGTAATACATAAATTACCTGAAACACCGTTTCCTTCGATGATATTTCCTTGTTCATCTATAAGTGCTAATTGCACGCCCGGCATCGGTAATGTAGCATACGTTGGTTTTGAAGGTGTCACATTCGCCATATTTGAAATCATTGCAGCTCCTGTTTCTGTTTGCCACCAAGTATCAACGATTGGACATTTTTCCTTTCCTATATTTTTGTTGTACCAGTGCCAAGCTTCTTCATTAATTGGCTCTCCAACAGTCCCTAGTACTTCCAAAGAACTTAAATTTTTGTCTTTCAAAATATCTGTTCCGAAAGCCATTAAACTTCTAATAGCAGTTGGAGCAGTATATAAAATGTTCACTTTAAATTTATCGACAATATCCCAAAATCTTCCTGCATCAGGATAAGTTGGAACACCTTCAAACATCAATGATGTAGCTCCGGCACTTAATGGACCGTATATTATGTATGAATGTCCTGTAATCCATCCGATATCTGCTGTACAGAAATGAACTTGACCTGGTCGATATTGAAAAACATTTACAAAGGTATAATTGGCCCAAATCATATAACCAGCAGTTGAATGAACTACACCTTTCGGTTTCCCCGTTGAACCAGAAGTATATAAAATAAAAAGAGGATCTTCAGAATCCATTGATTCCGCAGGACAAAAAGGATTCCCCTGTGCTTCCACTTTTTCAACCTCATCTTCCCACCAAATATCACGATCTTTGATCATACTGATCGGAACACGCGTTCTTGTATATACTATCACTTTTTTGACTGTATCATTTCCGATTAGAGCATCATCGACAACACTTTTTAGTGGAATATCTTTTGCCCCTCTATAAGCACCATCAGCTGTAATAATAAATTCAGCTTTTGCGTCATCCAAACGATCTGCGATAGCTTGAGCTGAAAAACCTCCAAATATGATCGAATGAATTGCTCCTATACGAGCACAAGCCAAAGTAGCGATTGCCAATTCAGGTATCATGCCCATGTAAATACAAACGCGATCACCTTTTTGAACTCCGTTGTTTTTTAACACATTGGCAAATTGCATCACTTTGAAATGCAATTCATTATATGTTAAAGTTCTACTCTCTTCTGTTGGATTATTTGCCTCCCAGATAATCGAAGGAACATCTCCATATAATTCTAAATGTCGATCTAAACAATTTTCGGTAATATTCAATTTCCCACCTTTGAACCATTCAATTTTAGGCTCTATGAAATTCCATTCTAATACTTTGTCCCATTTCTTTTTCCACACAAAATTATCAGCTATTTCACCCCAAAAAATTTCTGGTTGATCAACGCTTTTTTTATAAGATGATTTGTAATCTTCGAAAGATTTAATTTGATATGAAAAACTCATAAAATGACATTTAGTTTATTATTACTAAAGTACATTTTATAGTTTAAGTTTTAAAGAAATTAACTAAAATATAATAGCATTATTCTACCAAAAATGGAACTAAATCTTTAATCTTGAAAGAAGCTGATGCTGCATTAACAGCAAAACAAGTACTATTCAATCCATAAATCACTTCAAAAGATATTTCAGAGTTATCGCTAATCATAAAACGCATGTCTTTTAACTTGAAACCTGGATAAATAAAATGTCTTGGAAAACAATTTCTATTTGACTCGAATAAGTAAGCAAAATCTTCTTTTAATCTTTCATTAATTTTAATTTCCAATTGGTTTAAAGAATCTGCTTTGAATAATTCAACCATTTCTATTGGAACTAAAGAATCTTTTTCCGTTTTAAATATTTCAGTCTTCCATGAATATCTACTTTTATTATCGGCTGTTCCTGTTTCAATAATTTTATAATTTCTCCATAAACAAGTATTAATCAATAAAGGTTCTTCACCAGTATTTATTGGCATTAATTCTTCTTTACAAACAACATTAAAAAAGTTTAAATAATTAATAGAATCTTTAAGTTTTTTTAGATTTAATTGCAATTCATCAAGTGAACTTTCAGATTTTGACTGTAAATCCAAAATTTCAACATTCATTGATTTTAAATCTGAATTTTGTTTTATAATGACTTCATTGGCTAAACTTAAATTTCCAGATAAAGTAGTATTTACATTTTTGACGCTATCTAATTTATGACTTAGTCTTTCGATTTGTTTTTTCTTTGTATTCGGAAACAATTCATCATATTTCTCTTTGATAATATTTTGAGAGTATATCAAATTAATACAAAAACAAAAAAATAAAATTAAACCAGCTTTCATTAGACTTTATTAAAAATAAACGAAATTTTACTCAAAGATAGAATAGGAATTAATAAATCTAACCTATTTTTTGAAAAAATACTTAATTATTTTAATTTCTAAATTGTTTCGAAAAAAGTAAAACCTATATTTCATTTGAACTCAAAGTAAATTTATCTTTAGATTAAAATAAAACACCTACTTTTGTTATTGTATTTTTTAAATTATTGATGAACTCTATCGCAAGTAATTTTCTTGAAAATTGCATTTTATATCCTAATAAAAACGCACTGTTTATTGATAATAAATTCTATACGTATAGTGAAATTAGAAAGTTAACTTTTGACATCTATATAACTATTAAAAAGCAAGAAGAAATTCACCAAAAAATTGGCATCTATTCGAATGACGATGTTTTATCCTACTGTTCGATATTGGCAATTTCGCTCTATGGTGCTGCATTTGTTCCATTAAATCAAAAATTTCCCTTCGAAAAAAATAAAACCATCATTCAGAACGCTGATTTAAAACTTATTTTATTTTCCGAAAATATAAATTTGGACCATTCTTATTCTGAATTTAAATTTTTAAAAATTGAGCTTCCAATTAATGAAATTGAAAAGAAAGAACTCAAATTTGAAAAAATAATTCAACAACCAATTTCATATATAATTTATACCTCAGGATCAACTGGTAATCCAAAAGGTGTAGCTATTTCAAATGAGAATATACAAAGCTTTTTTGATTTTTTTAAAACTGAAAAGGAACTATTTGATTTCAATGAAAATGATCGTTTCATTCAGGTTTTCGAGTTAACATTTGATGTGTCAATTTTATCTTTTTTTATGCCATTAAATTACGGTGCTTGTTGCTACGTAATACCTCAAAAAGGTATAAAATTCATTGAAATTGTAAAAATGATGAAAGAACAAGAAATCACTGTTGCTCCTTTAGTTCCTACAACACTGCAATACATAGAAAAATACATCGATCAAATTGATTTTCCTAAATTACGATATAGCATTTTTTGTGGTGATAAATTGATGAATAGAATTGCTGAAAAATGGCATTCTAAAACAAAAAATGCTCAACTTTATAATTGTTATGGACCAACTGAAACAACAATTATTTGCACCTATTACTTATGGAAACCAACGATAAATCATCTTGATTTATATCATGATGTTGTTTCTTTTGGTAAAAATTTCAGTGATGTAAAATCGTTAATCGTTGATGATAACAATCGAATTGTTACTGATGAAGGAGAATTGTGTTTCCACGGAAAACAGATTATCACCAATTATTTGAACAACACAAATCCAGAAAAATTCTTCAAACATGAAGGCTTAATCTATTATAAAACGGGAGATAAAGTGAGATTAAATGAACTTGGGAATTATTTATTTCTAGGTAGAACTGACAGTCAACTGAAAATTAATGGATATCGAGTTGAACTTATTGAAATAGAAGAAACAATAAGAACCCTGATAAATTCAAAATTTACGTTAGTTCCATTAAAGGAAGAAAACAAATTGACACAATTACTGTTATTTATCGAAGGGAATAAGGAAAATTCAACAGAATTTAAGCAGAATTTAAAAGAAAAACTTCCTGCATATATGATTCCAAATGAAATAATTTATATTGAAAATTTACCGTTAAATCTGAATAACAAATATGATTTTGATAAATTAAAATCATACTATTTCAAAGAATTTCAAGCAAAAAATTAATATCTCAATTTTTTATCTCAATTTTACATAAAGAAGATTGATATGTGTGATAATATCCTTAAAGAATTAGAAACTGTTTTCAAGCAATTTTTTAAAAATGATTTAATCATTCTAAAAAATGAAACAGTAGCAGATGACATTGAATATTGGGATTCTTTAACACATATTGAGCTGATTAATACAATTGAAAAACAGTTTAATATTACATTTACTTTTAATGAAGTATTGTCTTTTGATACAGTTGGTGAAATGGTAATTTGCATTCAAAATCATTTACAAGGATAAAATGCCTTTCAATTCAATAGAATATATTGCTTTTCTTCTACTAATAGTAGGTACAATTTTTTTATTGAAGAAAAATCAAATCAACTCTTTACTAATCCTATCAAGTTGCTTATTTATTGGTCTTTATAATATTGAAGCCTTACTTTTTTTATTTCTTTCAGTTTGCGTAACATATTTACTATATCGTAAAATTGAAAATTGCAATAAGGATAAGCTTAAAAAACTCTACTATCGAAGTGGTATATTTATAAATATATTTTTCTTAATCAGCTTAAAATTCATTGAAAAAAATTCATTTGAAACATTTAATACCGAGTCGATACTTGTATTCATTGGTGTCTCATTTTACAGTTTGCAAAATATTGCATTCCTTACTGATTCATATTTTAAAAGGCTGAAATTCAAAACAACATTTTTAGAGTTTAGTTTGTATGCTGTATTTTTTCCTAAAATACTTGCGGGACCAATTGAATTTCCTAAAGAATTTATCCCTCAAATTCAAAATTTGAATGATAGAAAGCAACTTTTAATTGAAGGTTCACAAAGAATTTTATTGGGTTTAGTCAAAAAAATAGTCGTTGCTGATCGATTAGCTGAATTAGTCCATTACAATTTTGATTTGGAAAACTCTAGTTTTGGAATTACGAATTTAGTTGTCGCTGCTATTTTCACTTTTCAACTCTATTTTGATTTTTCTGGATATACCGATATTGCAATTGGTTCTTCTAAAATGTTAGGAATTGATTTAAAAGAAAA
>CALPUT020000164.1 GCA_943326825.2 Chryseobacterium gleum
AATTCGTCGCTAAAAAAATCGAAAGGAATTCCTTCAAAAGATTTAATGGATCGTTTTCCGATTTATAACTTTAATGGAGAATATTATATTTCAGTTTTAGCGAAAACTAACAGTGCTTTTACAAAAGAAAGTGTTGTGAAAAAAGGAATTGTTTTTGGTTCTAAAATTGGTGATATCATATCATTAAAAATACCAGTTAATTCAATTGAAAGTTCTATTCAAAACCTTGGTTTGACGTATTTAGAATTAGGAAGAAAAGTCATTCCTAATTTAGATAAAGCAATTAAAGATGTAAGAGCCGATTCGGTTCAATATGGTTTAGGATTACCTCAAAGTTTTACTGGTAAAAATGTATTAATTGGAATCACAGATTGGGGATTTGATTACACACACCCTATGTTTTATGATACAACGTTAACACAAACAAGAATTTTAGCAGCTTGGGATCAATATAAACTTTCTGGTCCAGCACCGACAGGATATTCATATGGAACGGAATATGCAACAATTCCAGATTTATTAGCTGCCGGTTCTGATACAGCGAATATTTACAGTTACGCAACTCATGGTTCGCATGTCGCAGGAATTTCAGGTGGTAGCGGTGCAGGAACAGTTTATAGAGGAGTAGGTTTTGATGCTCAGTATTTATTTACCACTTTTTTAGTTGACAATGCTTCTGTACTAGACGCCTATGCATGGATGTATGAAAAAGCTCAAACTGAACAGAAAAGATTGGTCATCAATATGAGTTGGGGGCTTTATTATTTAGGTACATTAGATGGAAATTCTCTTTTAAGTCAAGCAATTGATAATTATTCCGATTTAGGTGTCGTTTTTTGTAATTCTGGAGGAAACAATGGAGGAGTTAATTTCCATCTAAAAAAGACATTTTCAAATGATGCTCTTTTAACCAAAGTAGAATTCTACAATAATCCATCTTTAACAACTTATTGGGGGCAAAGCATCACCATGTGGGGAGAAACAGGAAAAGCATTTAATGTGAAATGTAAAGTTGTAAATACATCAGGTGTTGTTCAAAATGAATCACCATTTTATTCGACTGCTTTAACTACTAATTACATAGATACTTTTTTTGTAGTAGGAAGTGATACTGTTTTTTACAATGTTTCGGCTGATGCTGTTCATCCAGTAAATGGTAAACCTCAAATGCGCTTTAGAATAGCAACAACGAATACTGCTTTGAAAATAGTGTTAGAAGCAACAGCTGTTGATGGTACCGTTCATTTTTGGAATTTAGCGGAATTGGTTAATAATGTTGGGAATATGGGAACAGCTTTTACAGCGTTAAATTCTAATTATACAGCTGGAAATGACAGTTATGGAATATCTGAACCATCATGTACGAATAGTTTAATCAGTGTAGCAGCATATGCTTCAGAATATCACGCAACAAATGGAACATTATTGGGTGGCGCAATCACATCATTTTCAAGTAAAGGTCCAACAATTGATGGAAGAGTTAAACCAGATATTGCTGCACCAGGAAGTAGCGTTGCTTCTTCATTGTCGTCTTTTACCGATAATTCTTATACACTCTTAACCTCCGTTAATTTTAATAGTAGAACGTATCCTTTTGCTCGTTTTTCAGGTACATCAATGTCTTCTCCAGTCGTTACAGGAGTTGTGACATTAATGCTAGAAGCGAACCCAAACCTATCTGCGCAACAAGTGAAAGATATTATAATGACAACTGCTCGACAAGATATTAAAACAGGAGTATTACCAGATACAGGAAGTGTAGTTTGGGGATTTGGTAAAATCCATGCTTGGAAAGCTGTTCAGTTAGCTTTACAAACCCAAAATATATCTGAAATTTCACACAATGATTTCTTTTATGCATATCCAAATCCTGCAAAAAATGAAATTAGAATCAATTATTCTATGGAAATCGGAAAAGGACAAATTGAACTATTAAATATGGAAGGAAAAGTGGTTAAATTAATTCCATTGATTACAAATATAATTAGTATTGAAGATTTAAAATCAGGATTTTATTTTATGAGAATAACCGCAGATGGCTTTGTGCATACTGAAAAAATAATAAAGGAATAGTCAAATTATTTTTCTTTAAAAATGCGCTCTTATTCTAAGGAGTATTTTTAATATCACGATGTTAGTTAACAAAAAAGAAAAATATAGTATATTAGGAGAAACTTTTTTGATTAAAAATGAAACAAATAAAGGTTATTTTCTTTTTGTTTATTCTTTCAAGTCTGAAGTTGTTTTCTCAAGAAATCGAACATCAACAGGATATACATTATTCTTTTCTAGAAAACAAAGGTCAATGGGATTCAAAAATATTATTTCATTCGAAATTTGATGGAGGAAATTTATGGATTCAACAAAATAAGTTTTTGTTTCATTTTCAAGATTTTTCACTGATGCATGATTTACATGCAGGTGGAAAGCCTAATAAAAAATCGAAGATGGCACAAACAGTTGTTCATTTGAATTTTATTGGTTCAAATACAGTTGAAGCAATCCAAAAAGTAAATCCAACGAAAAGTTATTATAATTATTTTTTAGGGAATGATTCTTCAAAATGGACATCTAATGTTCGTGGATATAGTGAAGCTAACATGTCAAATTTATATAATGGCATCGATTTAAAGATCATAGAAAATAAAAAGGAATTGAAATATGAATTTCATGTTCAACCTAATGCAGATCCTTCTAAAATAATCTTAGAATATGTTGGCCAAAAATCTATAGAAATTGACAAAGAAGGAAATTTGATTGCACAAACAGATTTAGGAAGAATCATTGAAAAACAGCCTTATACCTATCAAATTATTAATGGAAAAATCATTGTCGTAAAAAATGATTTTAAATTAGAAGGGAATAAAGTTGTTTTTGAGCTTGGTGATTATAATTCTGAATATGAGTTAATTATTGATCCTGTTTTGGTGTTTGCAACATATAGTGGATCTTTAACAGATAATTTTGGAATGACAGCAACTTATGCTCATGATGGAAAAGCTTATTCGGGAGGGACTATTTTTGGAAATCAATATCCAACTCCAGACAATGGTGCTTTTGATATTTCTTCTAATTTCACTGTTGCAAATAATGGAAGTGGAGCTGGATATGGTATTACAGATGTATTTATTTCCAAATATTCAGCTGATGGAACACAAATGTTATGGACTTCTTTTTTTGGAGGAGGCGATGATTTACAAGGGACAGAAACAGTTCATAGTTTAATAGCTGATAAAAATGATAATTTGTATTTAATGGGGGCGACATCAAGTATAAATTTTCCGATCTTAAATGCTTTTCAACCAAATCATGGTGGAGGTGAAAGTGGATTAAATTTCACAGCTAACGGTGTATATCATCTAAATCAAGGAACGGATATATTTGTTTCTAAAATTAGTTCTGATGGTCATAATTTATTGGGCTCAACTTATATTGGTGGTTCTGGTAATGATGGTGTTAATTATAATTTAAACTATTTTTTAAATCAGTCAGTTAACTATGGTTATGATTCTCTCATGTATAATTATGGAGATAATTCAAGGGGTGAGATTATGCTCGATGAAGTTGGTAATTGTTTAATTGCTTCATGTACAAGATCAACTGATTTCCCAGTGTTGAATCCTTTTCAATCCGGAAATGGTGGACAACAAGATGGAGTAATTTTTAAACTAACATCTGATCTATCAAGTCTAATTTGGTCAAGTTATATTGGAGGTTCAAATAATGAAGCATGCTATTCTGTGAAAATTGACTCGAGTTTAAATGTTGTTTTTGCTGGAGGTACAAGTTCTAATGATTTACCTTTTACTTCGGGTGCATGGCAATCTTCATATAATGGAGGAAAGGCTGATGGATTTGTTGGGAAATTAAATTCTACTGGAACTGTTGTCACAAGAATCTCTTATATTGGTAATTCCAATTATGATCAAGCTTACTTTGTTGAAATTGATCGAAATGATAATATCTTTTTATTAGGTCAATCAATTGGAGGTAATTTCCCTGTAATTAATGCAGGTTATTCAAATCCAAATACATGTCAATTTATTTGTAAATTAAACCCTTCATTAACGAATGTTTTGAATTCAACAACTTTTGGAAATGGTTCGAACGCAATAAATATTTCACCTTCAGCTTTTATGGTCGATGTTTGTGGAAATATTTATTTATCTGGATGGGGTGCTAATATATTGCAATCAAGTCCAATATTGCCAATGCCAATAACTCCTAATGCCTATCAACCAACTACAAGTGGATTTGATTTTTATTTATTTGTTTTAGAAAGAACATTTAATAATTTGATTTATGCAACATATTTAGGAGGAAGTATTTCTCAAGAACATGTAGATGGAGGAACTTCTCGATTTGATAAAAATGGAGTTGTTTATCAATCTGTATGTGGAGGTTGTGGTGGACATAGTGATTTCCCAACTTTTCCAAATCCTGGAGCACATTCAAATACAAATGATAGTCCTAACTGTAACAATGTCGTTTTTAAATTTGATTTCGGAATCATACCAAAAGCAGAATTTTTTGCTGATCAAACGTTAGGTTGTGTTGATTTTGAAGTTAACTTTAATAATACTTCATCAGCGTCTGATTCTTATTTGTGGAATTTTGGAAATGGAGATACAAGCACTGTTAATTTTGATACAACAATAGTTTATTCACAACCAGGTACCTATCAAGTTTTTTTATATGTAACTGATAGTATATGTCAATTAACAGATACAGCCCAAATCACAATATATGTTTATGATTCGTTAGCATTAACTGTAGATAATGATACGTCTTTTTGTTTACCAATTCCACTAACTTTTACAGCGAATAGTTATGGAGGTGCGGACTATTTTATTTGGTCTTCGAATTCAAATTTTACTGATACTTTAAATACATCAATTTCTGATTCAACATTTTCATTTTTTGCAGATTTTTCAGGGTATTTATATTCTAAAGTTGGAAATGGAGGTTGTTCTTTAGTTGATAGTGTAAAGCTTGAAGTTATCAGTTCTTATATTTCTTTTACAGGAAATTCTCAATTGTGTATACTTGATACAACTCAAATAATAGCAACAAACTCTAATCCATCGATTAATTTTAGTTTTCTCTGGAGTCCTGATTCAGTTATTTTAACTCCTTTAACTATTAATTCAGCTACTATTTATGCACTTTCTTCCCAATATGTCTATGTAGATGTTTCCGATGGAAACACGTGTTCATATAAGGATTCAATATTTATAGATGTTATAAAAATTTACCCTAATATGATTGTTGCTTCTGCAGCTGATTACCTTGTCCCAGAAGGTGCTTCGGTTCAATTGTATGGTCAACCAAATGGTCTTTTGTATAATTGGTCTCCAACTTATTCAGTATCTAATTCAAATATTCAGAATCCAATTGCAACTGTATATGGAGAGACTGTTTTTGTATTAACTGCTGGATTTGAAAATTGCACGAAAATGGATACGATTGTAATTAAAACCTATCCTTATAATTGTGAAGATCCGTTTGTGTTTATTCCAACAGCTTTTTCTCCAAACGGAGACAATGAAAACGAAGTGCTTTATGTGAGAGGAGAAATGATTAAGGAAATGACTTTTCGAATTTTTGATCGTTGGGGAGAATTAATTTTTGAATCTCATGACTTTCATACAGGTTGGGATGGAAAATTCAAAGGGAAGAAATTGGATCCAGATGTGTACGACTATTATTTAGAAGTCATTTGTATAGATGATCAGACGAATATAAAAAAAGGAAATATAACTTTATTGAAGTAAAAATTATGAAAAAAGTAATTACAAAAGATTCTCAAAAGTTTTTAGAAAAATATTTGAATAACGCTTCACCAACTGGTTTTGAGTTGGCAGGTCAAAAATTATGGCTGGAATATATTACACCATTTATAGATAGTTATTTTACGGATAATTATGGTTCAGTTGTAGGAGTTATTAATCCAGAAGCTGAATATAAAGTAGTGATTGAGGCACACGCTGATGAAATTTCATACTTCGTTCATTATATAACTCCAGAAGGGTTTATTTATTTGAGAAGAAATGGAGGTTCAGATCATATGATTGCTCCTTCAAAACGTGTAAATATTCATACTGATAAAGGAATTGTA
>CALPUT020000165.1 GCA_943326825.2 Chryseobacterium gleum
CCATTTCCTGAAGTTTTAGCATATAACGCATAAGGTACACTCATCAATTGACTAGTTCCCATTACAATATAGTTTGAACCACCAGTTGCATCGATAGCTGTTTCTATAAAGAAAGGACCATTTGCCCAATCAATGTTAGCAAAAGTTCCTGAAATTGGCGTTCCATTTCCAATTTCTACATTCACCAAACCATTAGCTGAAGTTGTTGAAGCAAATGATTCTGAATAAACAGTTGTTCCAACAATTGAACCTTGTTTGATTGTCATGCGTAAACCAACAGCTTGATTGATTAATATAGTGTTACTTGCATTTCGAACAACCGCTTGGTATTTGAATCCTTCTGGTGCTTGACCAAACGAATTGATTGAAAGTATTGCAACAGCAACAATAGATAAAATTATTTTTTTCATGTTAATTTACTTTTACTAATTTGAATGACTTAAGTGATTGATTTTCTTTTGATAATTTGATAGTGTAGGATCCAAGCGCAAGTTGACTAACTTGAATAGATGTTACTTCTCCAGAAAGTATATTTTGTGCAATCAACTTACCTTGTTCATCGAATAATGAATAAGCTACTTTTTCAAAATCACTTACTTTGATATTCAATACATCCGAAGTAGGGTTAGGAAAAATCGATGCAGAATAATTAGGATCAAAATCTTGCAATCCTAAAAAGTTCCAATTCGATTGATGGAAACCTTGGGTTAAAGTGATGTTACCACTTGATTCTGTGTTTGTAATAACTTCTCCTATTGTAAAATCAATGCTGTTGCTTGAGTTTACATAGGAACTGCCTTGAGAGGAGATAACCTCTTGCGCGGAAACTACAGTTACAGTAGAAATAAGTGTAAACAACACAAGTGTGTTTTTCTTCATATTTAAATAATTTTAATTGAATAAGTATTTCAAGAGTTATTTTTCAGTTGAGTGAATAAGCCACGAAATACTTATTTAATGATAAGTTGCAAAATTACGTTATATAAATAGGATGGTAAATACTACTTTAGTATTATTTTTTTTACTTATAAACATTTCTGTTTTTTTAATTAAAAAACTTATTAATTAGAATGTATAATTTTAATTCTTAGGTGATTGATTTTAGATTTAGTCATTAGTTTATAGATTTTTTGAAGTTTATTCAATGCTTCAATACTTGATTGAACATCAAGTTTTTCATAGATATTTGATACATGTTTCATAACTGTTCCTATAGATAGATTCAGAATTATTGAAATTTCTTTTGCCTGAATCCTTTAAAAATCATTTTCGTATCTAAAGTTAATATATTCTGATTATTTGCTTTTCGCAGTAAGATATATAATAGGAAGATTAAAATTCTTGTTTATTTAGAGTGCTAAATCGATACTATCTAATTGATCATTTAAGTTAATGCTTTTGTTGATATAAATTGTTTTTCAATGATTTACCTTTGGGGTAAATCTAAGTCATTATGTTGAACAGTCCATGATCCATAAAACATAGTTATAAATAGAAATAGAATATTGAATTTGAGCATGTGAGAAGTTTTTATTTGAGTGCAAATCAATTATGACTGTTTTTGTTCGACAAAATACATATTTATTTCTCCTTTACCTTTTGCAGTAATTTTACCCCTATATTCAAATTTAAACATTTCTTTAGTTAACTCGAAGGTAGATTCCGAAACATTTACTTTTCCAACTTCACCGCTACTTTCCATTCTACTAGCTATATTAACCGTATCCCCCCAAATATCATAAGCAAATTTTCTTATTCCTACTATCCCTGCAACAACAGGGCCTGAATGAATTCCGATTCTAATTTCAAAAAATAGTTTACCTTCAGCTGTTCTTATTTTTTCATAATTTGACATGTATTCTTGTATTTCAATAGCAGCGCTTACAACGTCTTGGGCATGTGTTTTATTTGATGTAGGTAATCCTCCAGCAGCCATATAAGCATCACCAATTGTTTTAATTTTCTCTATATTATATTTAAGCATGATTTTATCAAATTCAGAAAAACACTCATTAATTTCAGCAACTAATTCTTGAGGCGTAAATTTTTCGGAAAGCTGAGTAAATCCTTTGAAATCAGTGAAAAGGACGGTTACCATATCAATTAACTTAGATTCGGCACTTCCTTTTATTTTTAATTCTTCAGCAATGGAAAATGGAAGAATGTTTAATAATAATTCATCACTTAATTTTTTCCCTTTTTTTATTTTGTTTCTTTGGAAGAAAATGATAATTGAAAATATTAAAAATATACTAAAGCCAGAAATAAAAAGATTTTTTACTAGAATTTGTCTTTCTAATTTCTTCTTATTAATCTCATCTTTTTTAACATTAATCTCATTTATATTTGTAAGTTCAATTCGATTGTGAGTAGATTCTTTTTCAATATGAGTTTTAAGTTCTAACTTACTGATTGAATCGCTTAATTCATATGCTAATTTGAAGCCCTCAGCAGCTTCTTTATAATAGCCCGAATTAAGAAAAACTTTAGGGAAAGTACTCAAAATATATTCACGAAAATCTTTTCTTTTGATTTTGTTTTTGGAATAAACAGCTTCGTAAGCTAATTCAACAGCTTTACTTTTTAGATTTAATATGGAAAAAACATTTATAAGTTCAATAACTTCTTCGCCATCAAGGAATTTATTTTTTGTAGTGATAAAAAGATTTCGATCACTTGATTTATTTTGAAACATTACAGGAAGATCCATATAATATAGCGCACTATCTTTATTGTTTAAGTGAGCAAATGCTACTGAAATGTATGTTAATAATTTTCTCCTATAACTTAGATATCCTTCATCTTTGTTGTGGATGTCTAGTCCGAAATTTAAAAGTCCTCTCTTTGAAATTTTAATCGCTTTTTCCCATTTTTTTAATTGAAGTAAAATCATTGCGTTAACTTTGAAATCATCTCCTATTCCTGATTCATTAGAAGGGTGTTTTTCATAATAATTTATTCTCTTTTCTCCTAATTCTTGTGCTTTATTTAATAAAGATTCATTTTTTTTGTATCTTCCATATGTGTAATATTTCCAGACAAACCAATTACTAAATTCCATTACTTCATCGTAAGATTTATTTTTACTTTTTAATGAATAAAGAAGATCAGTATATTTTATTGCATCATCTATCATATTAGATTCTGAATAAATAGTAATAAACAATTGATAGACATTTATCAATTCATTTTCGTCATTTAATTCTCTAACTTTTTTATGAAAATTTTCTAGGCAATATAATGCTTTTCCTATTTCTTTAGAAAGAGTGTATCTATTACATTCTATTAGACAAAAAAAGTATTGATCTCTTAGAGTGATTGGTTTTTTTTTAACGGATAATAGAATTTTTTTAATTTGATTCCATTCTTTAATTGTAATTTGACCAGGTCCCCATTTTTTATGCTGATATAATTTTAAGATGATTTCATCAGGTGATAATCGATCATCTAAAATTAGAGATTTTTGAATAGATATTCTATTTTGTTGAGATACAACACTAAATGAACTAATAAATATTAGTACAATAATATATATTGTTATTTTCAATTTTTGTATCAAAGTTAGTATAATTTAATATTGTGTAAAAATAGTACTTTAGTTGTATTTTGTTCCAATTCCTTTAGAAATTTATCTTTTCATTAGATTTAATGTTTTTTTTAAATTTTTTTTTTATTTCCTGAAACCCGTATTAATATTGAGTTATAATCTATTAAATCGATAGATTTTATATAAAATATTCAAAAACGTTTGTTTATATGGAAATCAGTCTATAAATTTGTCTCGTTTTAAGGAAATAAGATAACGTAAAATGAAAGCAATTAAACTATTTAACATGATGATGTGTTGTAACATACTTGAAGGATGATTGGTTGCTTTTGTAAATAAATAATCAAAATCCTTCTAGAAAACGAGGGATTTTTTTTTTGACAATAAATAGAGAAATAACAAATTAAATTAAATAACAAATGGAAAGCTTTTTATCAGAATTAGAAAACCCATTAGTTCAAAAAGATATAATTGAATTAGGAGAGAAAATTGCAGCTTATAAAAGTGGAGAATTGAATGAGGATAAGTTCAAAGCTTTACGTTTAGCTAGAGGAGTTTATGGACAACGTCAACAAGGTGTTCAAATGATTCGAATTAAACTTCCATTTGGTAGAGTTTCTGCAGATCAGCTAAGAAGGATATGTGATGTTTCTGATGAATATAGTACTGGAAATTTACATATCACAACGCGACAAGATATTCAAATCCATTATGTGAGTTTAGATCGAACTCCTCAATTATGGGCTGAATTGGAAAAAAGCGATGTGACTTTGAGAGAAGCGTGCGGAAATACTGTAAGAAATGTAACAGCAAGTCCATTAGCAGGTATCGATAAAAATGAACCATTTGATGTTGCGCCATATGCTGATTTGGTTTTTAGATACTTTTTAAGAAAACCATTTGGACAAGAATTAGGGCGAAAAATTAAGATTGCTTTTAGTTCAAATGATTTAGATGATGCATTTACATTTATACATGATTTTGGATTTATTCCTAAAATTGAAACTAAATCAGGAGTTGAGGTAAAAGGGTTTAAAGTTTTGATTGGTGGTGGATTAGGGGCTCAGCCATTTTTAGCGAAAGTTGGATATGAGTTTTTACCAGAAGAAGAATTAATTTCATTCTTAGAAGCTGCAGTTAGAGTTTTTGATAGACATGGAGAGCGTAATTCAAGACATAAAGCAAGAATAAAATATTTAATTGCTAAAGTCGGAATTGAAGAATTTTTGAGTTTAGTAGAAGCTGAAAGAAAAGCGATTCAATACCAAGCTGAAGATTTCGTTTTGATTCCACAAGGTGAATTTAATGAAGCTCCAAAGTTTATTCTTTCAAAAGAAGAAATTTTGAATGACATTGAAGATGCTGATTTTGAAAAATGGGTTGAAACAAATGTAGTTGAACAAAAACAAGCTGGATATTTTGCTGCTTTCGTAAAAGTTTTGATTGGTAATTTCACAACTGAACAAGCAAGAAAATTAGCTTTAATTATAGAAAAATATACATCAGACGAAGCAAGGTTTACAATTGATCAGAGTGTTTTGTTAAAGTATATCTTACCAGAGAATTTGAAAGCTGTTTATGATGGATTAAAAGAAATTAATTTACATAAATCTGGTTATAATAGTGTGGCTGATGTTACAGCTTGTCCTGGAACAGATACATGTAATTTGGGGATTTCAGACTCAACACATGTTGCAAAAGTGATTGAACAATTAATTCAAGATGAATACCCTGAATTTATTTATAATCAAGAGATTAAAATAAAAATAAGTGGTTGTATGAATTCATGTGGTCAGCATGGTTTGGCACACATTGGATTCCATGGTAGTTCTCAAAAGGTAAATGGATTAACAGTTCCTGCTTTACAAGTATTATTAGGTGGAGGTAAACTAGGAAATGGATTTGGAAGAATTGCTGAAAAAGTAATTAAAATCCCAAGCAAAAGAGTTTTAGATATCATTCGTTATTTATTGAATGATTACTCAGAGAACCAACTAGGAGATGAATTGTTTAATGAATATTATGACAGACAAGGAAATAAGTATTTCTATGATTTATTAAAACCTTTGGCTGATACAACAACATTAAAACCAGAAGATTTTATCGATTGGGGACAAACAGAGCAATTCAAGACAGAAATTGGAGTTGGAGAATGTGCTGGAGTGTTAATTGATTTAGTTTCAACCTTGTTTTATGATGCAGAAGAAAAGTTGGATGCGGCTAAAACTTCTTTGAGTGAAGGACGATTTGCTGATGCAATTTATCAATCATATGCTTCTGGTATTCATACTGCTAAAGGATTATTACTTCAAGCAAAGGTTCATTGTAATACACAGTCAGGAATTATTGCTGATTTTGATAAAAACTTT
This sequence comes from Chryseobacterium gleum, assembly GCA_943326825.2. GTDB lineage: Bacteria > Bacteroidota > Bacteroidia > Flavobacteriales_D > Crocinitomicaceae > CAIUKX01. The sequence goes on from CALPUT020000165.1 coordinate 5,917, forward strand.
GAAAATCAATTTCAATTTGAGGGATATGAAAACTTTACAGATTTTATCCTACAAATCAATAAAAATGAACCTTCAGAAGTCTTTGCACTTGATTATAATAAACGAATGCAAAACCTCTTAAATGAGGCCATAAAATACCGTTCAACTTTATTAACAATTGTTGAAAACGAAAAAGCATAA
>CALPUT020000166.1 GCA_943326825.2 Chryseobacterium gleum
GCAAAATTGGGAGTTTTTTTACTTGGAACAATCATTTTGATTGCCAAATAAACACCATAATCTTTTAATCTAGGAAACGGATGTTTTGGATTAATTATAATCGGAACAATTTCATGCTTTAATTCTTTATTATAAAAGATATTTAATTGCTTTAATTGATCTTCATTTAATTGAGTCTCATCAATAAATTGAATATTCTCTTTCGCTAATTCAACAAATAAATATTGATATGTTGCTTCAAAATCTTTTTGCTGCTTTAATACAACTGTTCTAATTTTTTCTAACAAAAGTTTAGCTGATCCTTCAAACCCTTCAACGGGGCGATTATCAACCATAACTCTTCGTCTAAGATTTGCTACTCGAACTCTAAAAAATTCATCTAAGTTATTTGAATAAATCCCTAAAAATCGAATTCTTTCAATCAATGGAACGCGTTCGTCCATTGCTTCTTGTAGTACTCTTTCATTGAACGATAACCAGCTCAATTCTCTATTAAACAATTCCATTCTGCAAATTTCGTGTTTACAAATAATCAGTATGTAAACTATATATTAAATTAAAATGAACTTACAAGGTACAAAAAAAGAGAAAACCTTTCGATATTCTCTTTAAAAAATTAGTTTTAAAAAATTAAACTTTCATTCCTTTTACACGTCTATCTTTACGTTTTGTTTTATTTAATTTTTTCAATACAACCATCAAATAAGCACTTCCGCTATTTGTGTCAGCAAAATAAGTTTGATTTCCATAACTTAACTGACCTCCTTGATCTTGTTTCCAATCAGCTTTTAAATAATATTTACCTCCATTTTGATTAGGTCTAACTGCAAATTTCAAAAAATTTCCAACTCCAACTTCAAAACGAATATTCAACTCATTGTTTGGACCAAACCCATCAAAAATGCATTTTGTGTTTGGATAGATGATAACTCTATCTTGTTCACTATTTTTACTTGATACTAAAGCTCCATCATCAGAAGTGCCCTGAGAACCAGAAACTTTACTTTTTGTTAAGATAATTGTAGAAGATGTATAGAACTGAACTTTCTTCATATTCTGTTCGTTCAAATTGTATTCTTCTTTGATTTGATCTGTCAATGGCACTTTTACACCACAACTAAATAAGATTAAACCAATAAATAATAATAAACTGTATTTCATAATAAAAATTTTTGCTCGGTAAAGATAATGAAACAATGGAAACAAAAACAATACCGAATTTCTAATTTCATTTTTTAAGTTAAATTTGTTCAACAAAAAAGAAGGAATTATGTCTTTACAAATAAAAGTATTTACGTTTAACCCAATTCAAGAAAATACATATATCGTATTTGATCAATTTAAAAATTGTGTAATTATTGATCCAGGTTGTTATGATCGAAGTGAACAACAAGAATTGTTAGCTTTTATTCAAGACAATCAATTAGTTCCGAAAGCATTGTTAAACACACATGGTCACATTGATCATGTATTAGGAAATGCATTTATTCAACGTCATTTTAAATTAAATCATTATATTCACGAAGAGGATTTGGTAACATTAAATGCTGTTCCAAACTATGCCCATATTTATGGTTTCCCTGCATACGAAGCAGCAGAAACACCAAATAAAATATTGCAAGGTGGTGAAATGGTGAAATTTGGAGAGATTGAATTTCAAGTATTATTTACTCCCGGTCATGCTCCTGGACATGTTGTTTATTACAATGCTGAAAATAAATTTGTTATCAACGGTGATGTATTGTTTAGAGACAGTTTTGGCCGATATGATTTACCAGGTGGGAATTTAGAAACGTTGAAAAAAACGATTAAAAATGTCATGTTTTCATTACCAGAAGATACAACCGTTTTCTGTGGTCATGGACCAACTACAACAATTGGCAATGAAAAACGTTCAAATCCAATCTTAACTTATTAAATGAAAATTGCTGTCAATACACGATTTCTGTTACCAACGAAAATGGAAGGTTTTGGTTGGTATACTTTTGAAATTGTTAAACGTATTGTTGAACAGAATCCTGAACATGAATTCATCTTTTTCTTTGATCGTAAATATGATGAAAAATTCATTTTTGGGAAAAATGTCACTCCTATTGTATTAAATCCACCAGCTAGACATCCCATTTTGTTTATGATTTGGTTTGAAATAGCCGTTTATCGTGCATTAAAAAAACACAAAGTAGATTTGTTTTTTTCACCAGATGGTTATTTATCATTGCGTTCAAAAATTCCACAAATCGGCGTGATTCATGATATCAATTTTGAACATTATCCTGAGGATTTACCTTTTTCAGCTCGTGTTTACTTACGCTTCTTCTTTAAACGTTTTGCTGAAAAAGCTAAAAAAATAATTACCGTTTCAAATTTTTCAAAGATAGATATTGCTAAAACTTATCAAAAAGATTCTTCTAAAATTAAGGCTATTTGGAACGGAGCTTCAGATATTTTTAAACCGATTGAAGATGATGAAAAATCAATAATTAAATCAAAATACTCAAAAGGAAAACCTTATTTTTTATTTGTTGGAGCGATTCATCCTCGTAAAAATGTTAAACGCTTATTGGAATCTTATGCAATTTATAAAAACAATCCATCAAATGATTATGAATTAGTAATCGTTGGTGAATCACTTTGGAATAACGCTTTAGATACTTCTTTTTTAACTGAAGAACATAAAAAATCAATTCATTTTACAGGACATTTACCTTTGATTGAATTAGCAAAAGTAATGGGTGCAGCTTCAATCTTCATGTTTATTCCTTATTTCGAAGGTTTCGGAATACCATTAGTTGAAGCGATGAAATGCGGAATACCAATCATTGCAGGAAACAAAAGCGCTATTCCAGAAGTAGCTGGAGAAGCAGCAATCTATTGTGATCCTTTTGATGTAAAAGATATTTCTACTAAAATGACATTTCTAACTAACTCAACTGAAAGTCAATTAGAATTATCTAAAAATGGATTAAAAAGAAGCGAGAGCTTCTCTTGGGATATCGCTGCTGAAAAAGTTTGGAATGAATTAATTACAGATTAATATCTGTATTTAAATGTCAACATATGAATCAAAAAGTTTGAATTCGTATTTGAAACTCTAAAATTAGCCATTGACTGAACGTTCACTCCCAAATGTTTAGTAACCCAAAAATTTGAACCTAATCCAACTGTAGGATAAAAAGAAACTTCTTTCGCTATACAGGTCATCCCTGCTCCTACAGATGCATATGGATCAAACCAATTCATTTTGTTTTCTAATGAGTTGAAATGATATTTTCCATTCAAATTTGTATTGATAAAAAACTGATTTACTTTCAAAACACCTTGATTTATTATCGTTCCAGCTTTGAATGAATTGATTGATTCAGAAAACTCAAATGATAGTCTTTTACTGTATTTATAACCTACTGTGATTGTATTAGGAAAAGGTAATCCACTCCAACCTTCTTTTGCCTTTAATAATCTTGAAAATGGATAACCATCATTATCTACAAAATTAAATCCAATTCCAATTGACCATGGCCCTGCTTTTTTCACTTGAGAATATGCAGAAAGTTGAATAAAGACAAAAAGTAATATCGATAAAATGCGAAAAAATTTCATAAAGTAATAATTAAATTATCGCGTTAAGATACTATTTTTATAAATAATAGAATAGTAAATTGCTGTTTTTTTCAAAAACCCAACAAAGTTAGAAGCTAATTTATACCTTATTTTAATATTCATATTTTTCTTAATTTAGCTATAGAATGACTAATTATTTCATAGATATAGAAGTTACGTTTCTAATCAGTGTCACTTATAAATTATTTTACAGTTCAAATGAAAGATTCAAAATTTGAAAATATAATTGATTTCCAAAGTTCAATCTTTAAGATACAAACTAACGCTTCAGAATCTTTAAAGACACTTTTGCATCATACAACATACGGAACGAATGGTGCATGTTATCGACATTTGGATACACTTGAAAGGATTGAAGAATTGGATAAGCCTCTACATCTTTCATTAGAACGAAATAGCAAGGTTTTAGGCAATTGTACTTTTTGTCGAAGAAATGGAGATTGGTATATTCGCTTCTTTACTTTTGATTCCGCATTTCGTTCTTCAGGTATAAAAAATAAGCAAGAGAAAAAATCAAAACTAAAAGATGAATTAGCTAACTTTTTCAATTCTGCACTTGTTAATGGAGTGAATGAAGAAAAAGTAAATTCTTTTTATGCATACATCGAACCGAAAAATGCACGAAGTATTCAAATGAGTGAAAATTTTGGATTTGAAAAATGTGCAACGATTGTTACGCAAACATATAGTCGAATTAAAGCAGAAAAAAGTAATCGCTTTGGAGCTATAGAAAAATGGGAAGAAATAAAGTGTTTAATTGAAGACAATTTTGGAGATTATTCATATTATTTTGATGAATATACCAAACAAGGACAATTTTATGGGGTGAAAAATGATGAAGGGGAATTGATAGCATTTTGTAAATACAATGAAGCAACTTGGGAAATTGTTCGTTTACCTGGTAAATCTGGAGCTTTTTTAACAAAATTAATTCCTTTTATTCCTTTCTTAAATAAAATCATAAATCCAAAAAAACATACATTCATCGCGCCAGAAGCCGTTTGGGTGAAAGATAATAACCCAAGTTTATTAGATGAATTATTCTCAGGATTACTTTCGGAAAATGAAAAAACGCTAATACTTTGGTGGACAGATAAAAAAGATCATTTATTTAAATCGACAGTTGAAAAAATTAATTGGGGCTTATTACATAAATTCGTCGGCCAAACAGAAGTAAATGTTATGCGAAAAGCAAATCATAAGTTAGATGATAACTTGGTTCATTATGTTTCTTGTAAGGATATGATTTGATAATTATATTTTCCTCCCTTGAGGGAGGATCAAGGAGGGTGAAAATTTGAATTCCAAATTCGAAGTGAAATAATTAGCAAAGTTGAATCATTATTATCACCTCCCTCAATCCCTCCTCAAGTAGTGAAATATAAAGACTTTTGTTAATTTTGTCTAACGTCTAAAATCTAGTTTCTAGATTCTAAAAAAATATAAAATGAAATATCTAATTGTTGGTTTAGGAAATCCTGGTGAGAAATACGAAGAAACAAGACACAATATAGGTTTTAAAGTATTAGACATTTTTGTTCGTCAACAGAATGGAAAATTCTCGAGCGATAAATTAGCAGATGTTGCAGAAGTAAAATTCAAAGGAAGAACCATTATTTGTGTGAAGCCTACAACTTTTATGAATTTATCTGGAAAGGCAGTTAATTATTGGATGCAAGCAGAAAAAATTCCTTTAGAAAACCTTTTAGTTATTACAGATGATATTGCTTTACCTTTTGGGAAATTAAGAATGAAAGGGAAAGGGAGCGATGGCGGTCACAATGGCTTAAAAGATATACAAGCAGTATTGAAGACAGTTGAATATGCACGACTTCGTTTTGGTGTTGGAAATGATTTTCATCCCGGTCGTCAAGCAGATTACGTTTTAGGAGAATGGGATAAACCAGAGAAAGAAAAACTCCAAGAACGTCTTGAAACGTGTGCCGAATTTCTTAAAAGTTTCACTACAATCGGACTTGGCTTAACGATGACAAATTGGAATAATAAATAATAGAATTTTGAATTTTAAATTTTGAATTTTGGACTTCGACAATACTCAGTCAAAATATGTTGGATTTTACTTCGACTATACACAGTCTGAAATTAATCGAATATCAGTTTTAAATTTATCATTCAAAATTAAAATTCCCTATCTTTGCACTTTCAAATTTGAATATGTCAGACATTCGTTATAACCTTAGAGGCGTTTCTGCAGGAAAAGAGGACGTTCACAATGCAATTAAAAATGTAGATAAAGGATTATTTCCTCAAGCATTTTGTAAAATTGTTCCAGATACTTTGTCTGGAGATGAAAATTATTGTATCGTAATGCACGCTGATGGTGCTGGTACTAAGTCATCTTTGGCTTATATGTATTGGAAAAAAACAGGTGATATTTCAGTTTGGAAAGGGATTGCACAAGATGCATTGATCATGAATATTGATGATTTATTGTGTGTTGGTGC
>CALPUT020000167.1 GCA_943326825.2 Chryseobacterium gleum
ATCGTTCAAAATTTGAATTAGTAATTGAGGAAGGAAAGGGAACGTGTTCTTCTAAGCACGGTTTATTAGCAGGGATTGCTGAAGAAAATAATCATAAAGAAGTTGAATTGATGGTTGGAATTTTTCAAATGAGTCCAGAAACTCATCCTATACTAACTTCTTTTTTTGAAGGAAAAACGTATCCTCATATTCCAGAAGCACATTGTTATTTAAGATTTGATGGAGAGCGATATGATTATACTTCAAGTTCAAATGAACATGAAGCAAATAAATTATTATTCATTAGAGAACAACGCGTTGATCCACACCCAGCAGCTGAATGGAAAGAAGTAATACAACAAGATTACATCAAACGTTTATTAGTTAGAAAACCAGAGTTTCAAATTACGTTTGAGGATCTTTGGAAGGATCGTGAGGAATGCATTCGGATTTTTTCTAAATGAAATTTCACTTCCCCCTTTGACTTGCGAAGCATGCGACGAAGTCAACGGGGACCGAGGGGGATGACAACTGTGAACTCAAATCTGTATCATCTCTATTCGTAACTGAAAATTCTTATTGTCACCTCCCTTTGTCCCTCCTCAAGGAGGGAAATGATAACAAATTTTATATCGAAACTTTTAGAATTAAAGATTATCCTTTTCACCGCCCTTAATCTTCTTTTGCTAACGCTTAGTCTTCGCAAATATATTTGCTCAACTCAAGGAGGGAAAGCTACCCTTCCAAATAAACACGATGTACCCTTTTTGAAATACTAGTCATGATTTCATAAGGAATTGTTTTAGCTTGATTAGCAAATTCTTCCATCGTTTTATTTAAACCAATTATTTCAACTTTTGAACCAGCTTTAACGTCTAAATTAGTAACGTCTATCATTAACATATCCATACAAACTCGACCAATTACAGGACAAAAATGATTGTCAAGATAAACTGAACCAATTCCATTACTTAATGAACGTTTAAATCCATCGGCATACCCAACAGGAATGATGGCTATTTTAGTATCCTTTTCAGCAATAAATGTTCTGCTGTATCCTACAGTCTCACCTTTTTTAATTTCTTTGACTTGTGATATTTCACTTTTCCAGAAAATAACAGGTTGAAGTATTGATTTTAATTCAGTATTTGAAGTATATCCATACATTCCAATTCCTAATCGAACCATATCAAATTGAAAATCTTTAAAACGTGCAACTGCTTCTGAATTAAGGACGTGTTTGATAAATGGGTAATTTATTTGTTGAGAAAGTTTATCACAGAAGGTATAGAATGTATTTATTTGATGTAAAGTAAACGCTTCACTTTCAAAATTATCTGAATCAGCTAAATGCGAATAGACACTTTTAATTCTAACTTCAGGTTGTGCCTGTAAAACTTCACTTATTTGGATTAGATCAGAAGGTTCAAAACCTAATCTTCTCATTCCAGTATCTACCTTTAAGTGAATGGGGTAATCCATTTTTCCAGTAAAAATTAATTCTTTAATGAATTCGTCTAATTGTTCAAAAGAATAAATAGCTGGTTCTAAATTATATTTAATACAATCCTCAAATCCTTCTTCTTCTGCATTCATAACCAATATTGGCAGTTGAATTCCTAATTTTCGTAATTCAACACCTTCATCTGCATAAGCAACACCTAAATAATTGATGCCTTGTTTTTCTAAAAATCCAGCAACTCTTTCTGTTCCAGAACCATAAGAAGAAGCTTTGACCATTGCCAATAGTAAAGTTTCCGGTTTTAAATAGCTTTTAAAAACACTTAAGTTATTTCTCAAAGCATTTAAATCAACTTCAAGAAAAGTTTTATGTTTTTTCAAACGAAATTGACTCGCGATTTTCTGCATGTCAGCCTTTCGTGAACCTTTTATGAGTATGATACTATTTTTAATTTCTTCAGTAATTGGCTCATTATCTTTTAGATAAATTATTTTCTCTGGTTTAAATGAATCAATAATTTTAGTAATAGCTTCTTTTTTGTTATCGGCTTCTTCGTCTAATCCAATGATGACTACTCGCTTTAAATCTTCAGCAAGAGTTAGCTGATATTCCAAGGAATAATTTAACGCATCAATATCTAAATTATAGGTGTCATTGATGATAGTGTTTCCATTGATCCCCTCAAAAACTTCCATTCGCATGGCTAGGTGAGGCAAACTTTTCGCTTTTGATTTTAATTCATCAGCTGATAAATTTAAAAATTTAGCAAATGCTAAAACTAAACTTAAGTTATGAATACTAATTTTATCTTGAAATGGAAGAATTGATTTGATGTCTTTTAAATTAGACTCATTAACTTCAATTCCATGAATTTTTTCAATTTGATTTGAATTAAGCTCAATTGAAGAATGGTAAAATGTTGTTTTACAATCTTTAAAGGCAGATAATTTTTCTTCTAAATGTTGTTCAGCAGTTTGAAAGTTTTCTTTATGAGCAGAACCAAATGAAGTGAAAATTCCGTAAGTAGGATTGACAATTTCTTCTAGACGTGTCATTTCTTGGGGTTTCGAGATTCCCATTTCAATTAAGGCAATATCCGCATTATCATGCAATTCTAATATTGAAAGGGCAACTCCTAATTGAGAATTAAAACTTTTTGGACTTCTAATGACTCTGAACTTTGAAAATAAAAAATGATAAATCCATTCTTTCACCATTGTTTTTCCAACACTTCCAGTAATTCCAACGATTGGATATTTAAATTTCGAACGATGATTTTTTGCAATTTCTTGTAACGCCCAAAGTGTATTTTCTACTTGAATAAATGTTGAATTTTGATATGTTGAAACATCAATTGATTCAGAAACAACAAATTGACGAACACCTTTTTTATAAGCTTCTTCAATAAATGCATGCCCATTTCTAAATTCTCCCGTTAAAGCAAAAAATAATACTGAATTACCATCAGCTATTTTTCGAGTGTCAAATGCGATTGAATGAATGGTTGAATTGCATTCACTTACAAGGATTTTACCATGAGTAATGTCTTGAATATTATTGTATGTGAATCCTAGTTTCAAATCTAATCATTATAATAAATAAAAGTAGTGCATAATTTTCAAATGCTAAGCATAATAAATTAGAATTAATAAGTTTATATTTCTTTAATTTTTAATTAATAATACCTATAATTTTTAAAATTACTTTTGATTCGGTAATTTTTTTAGTTTGAAAAAAATCAAATATAAATTGTTTTATAGTTTTTTGTTCTTTTCATCAATATCTATTGTTGCTGTTACCATAAACGTCATCTATTTCAACAAAAAAGAAAAAATTTCACAATACGTAAATAATCTTGATGAAATAAATGTTCTGTGTCTTTTAAATTTTAAAATTCAGCAAGAATTTTTGAATTATGAAAAGTTTAATCCTGTATATTTTAAAACAAATAAAAGTGTCATTCTTGAAAAAAACGCCATGTTGAAAAAGATGGTATTAAAAAAATGCCTATTAATAAAAAAGAACGATTTAGAAATCTCAGACAATTTTAATATAACCAAAATTTATAATCTTTATTTATTAAATTCTAAAATATTTAATGAAGTTGTTAAAAATATTAAACAACGAGGTTATAAAGATTTTGGTGTTGAAGGGAATATGCGGAAATATGCTCATGAATTAATGAACAATGACAAAGATTTAAAGCAAATTAATATTTTATCCTTAAGAAGGAATGAGAAGGATTTTATTATAAGAAAAGAACTCCAATATGTTGTAAAATTCAATGAATTAATAAACGAACTTAAATTTGATATTCTAGATAATACTAAAATCAGTACTAATAGAAAAGAATATTTATTGAGTATAGTTTCAAATTATGATTTAGCGTTTAAGAAACTGGTTTCAATTGAATTAAAATTAGGTACTTATAAGAATAAAGAGCTAATTTATAAATTAAAAAAAAATAGTGAAGAGCTTCAAAATTATTTCAATCATCAAAAAATTAAGTCCTTAAAAGATGGAAATGTTTTATTGATAAAAATTAAGAATATTTTATATTTTTCTTTCTTAATCCTCATAATTACATCTTTATTTTTAAGTTATTATTTTGCAAAACGAATAACCAAACCACTTTCAAATTTAAGTGCCTCAATTAATCAATATGCAAAAAGTGAATTTAAATATTTCCCAATTAAATATCATAAATCAGATGGATTTGAAATTTCAATGATTAAGGAAAGCTTTTCTTTGATGTCTCAAGAAATATCTCAACATATAAATTTCTTTAAGGAGAAAGTCGAAGAGAGGACGTCTGAAATCACAAAGCAAAAAAACAAATTGCTTCATCAAAAACAAATTTTAGACACTAAACAATCTGAATTGATTGAAGTGAATAAGAATGTTACCGATAGTTTGATTTATGCTAAGCGAATTCAAAAAGCATTGTTACCTCCTTTAAATTTAATTAAGAAAAGCTTAGTAGATAGTTTTATAATAAATATACCTAAAGATATAGTGAGTGGTGATTTTTATTGGGTTGACTCAATTGAGATTAGTGAAATTAAGAGCAAGAAATTGATATCTAAATATTTATTAACATTAGAAAATGATTTTGTGAATTCAATAGAAGAAGAAGAAGAGAATGAAGATTACATTGAATTTGAATCAGAAATAGAAAATTGTGTATTATTTGCCGTAGCAGATTGTACTGGTCATGGTGTACCAGGTGCTTTAATGAGTGTAATAGGTGTCAACAGTTTGAATAAAATTATTAAAGAATATAAAATATACACGCCAAATAAAATATTAAATGAATTAAATAATGAAGTCAGATTAACATTAAGACAACAAAGTGATGATTGTGAGATAAAAGATGGAATGGATATTGCTTTGTGTTTATTGAATTATTCAACTATGAAATTAGAATTTGCAGGAGCAAATTTACCTTTATATTTAATTAGAAATAATGAATTGATTGTTTATAAAGGAGATAGATTTCCTATTGGTTTTTTTAATGGTGTAAAAGTAAATTCGTTCAAAAACAATAGCATTGATATTCAAGAAGGAGATGTAATCTATTTATTCTCTGATGGATATTATGATCAGTTTGGTGCTTCAACCAATAAGAAATTTAATATCAGAAGGTTTAAAGAATTATTACTTTCTATCAAACATTTAGATACTGTAAAACAAAAAATAGTTCTTGAAAAAACGCTAAAAGATTGGCAAGGTAATACCTTTCAAGTCGATGATATTTTAATCTTAGGAGTTAAATTTTAGTTGTTTTAGGTTGTTTGATTTTTATCATGATTCCAAATGCTCTAAAAACAGTGTTTATTTCTTTAACACAAAGTATCTAAATTAAACAACTAAACTAAATTATTAGATATCAATAAATGGAATGTTCATTTTTCTTTAATTCCACTTGCAATAACTATTATAGCTGATCAAGGAATAATTTCAATCGGAGTTGAATTTATAATTTCTAGGATCATTAAATTATTAAAAATTTGTAATATTTCTATTAAAACAAGAACGACATAAAGGTTTGTAATTTTCTTTCGAACCTAATAAAACTTGATCTTTTTCATTGTTTAATCGGTGTGAAAATTGAGCTAAGTTACCACAAGAAACACATATAGCATGAACTTTAGTCACATATTCGGCAACACACAAAAGCTGAGGCATTGGACCAAAAGGTTTTCCAAGATAATCCATGTCAAGTCCCGCTATTAATACTCGAATACCACTTTTGGAAAGAGTGGTACAAACTTCTACAAGTGCTTCATCGAAAAATTGTGCTTCATCAATCGCTACGATATATTCATCCGATAAATGATCAAATATTTCAGTTGCTTTATTTATTGAAATTGCCTGTAATGTTGAACCTTGATGACTCATTACATTATCTTCACTATATCGATTATCAATTTTTGGTTTGAACAATACAATTTTTTGATTTGCAAATTCTGCTCGTCTTAATCTTCGAATTAATTCTTCCGTTTTCCCAGAAAACATTGATCCACAGATGATTTCAATCCAACCGTGTTTACTATTATCTTCAGGAAATTGTTCCAAAAACATCTATTAATCTTTTACTTAAGGTTATTAACACTTCATAGAAGACAAAAAAATC
>CALPUT020000168.1 GCA_943326825.2 Chryseobacterium gleum
AACGCAATTGCCGTTAATAAAGAAAAAGTAAACGAAGGATTTATGCTTTCTGAAAACGACTTAATTAACGGAAAATATGTTCTTCTAGGAAAAGGAAAGAAGAATAATTATATTTTGATTGCGGAGTAATACATTTAGAAGTTAGACACTTAGAAATTAGAAATTAGACAAATTAATTATTAAGTCTAATTTCTAAAAATCTAAGATATCTATTGCAACTTCTTTTTATGCGTAATAATCAATCTCAAAGAAAGATTGTATGTCAAATAATTCCAAACCCAGTTCAAGAAAACAAGAAATCGATTTCGAATACCTAAAATTGATTTTAAATGTACAACCATCCAGACCACCCAAGCAAAAAATCCTTGGAATTTATAGTTTGGTAATTCAACAACGGCTTTGTTTCTTCCAACAGTTGCCATACTTCCCAAATCTTTATATTCAAAAGGAATCAAATTTGAATTTTCTGCTATTCTTTTTAAATTTTTAGCTAGATTTTTTCCTTGTTGAATTGCCGGTTGAGCCATTTGAGGATGTCCCTTTGGATATTTTTCAGATTGCATACATGCCACATCTCCAAGTGCAAATATATTTTTCGTTCCTAGAATTTGATTGAATTCATCTACAGCAAATCGACCTCCTGGAAGATAAACATTTTCATTAAAGCCTGAAATACTATTTCCTTTAACTCCTGCAGACCAAATCAATGTTTTCGTTGGAATTTTGGTTTCATTTTTTAGCGTAACATACTCACCATCATAACCAACAACATTTGTATTGTTATGAACTTCTACACCTAATTTTAATAAATATTCTTTTGCTTTTACACAAGATTCATCCGACATTGCATTCAAAACTCTAGGAGAACCTTCCAATAAGACAATTTTCATTTTCTTGAAATCCATTTCCGGATAATCTTTCGGTAGGATATAACTTCTCATTTCAACTAAAGTTCCTGCAACTTCAACACCTGTTGGTCCACCACCAACAATTACGATATTCATGCATTTCTCTCTTTCCTCTTCGTTACTTGCATTCACAGCATCTTCTAAACGCTGAAATAAGGTGTTTCTTATTGATAACGCTTCAGATATACTTTTCATTGGCATTGCAAACTTTTGAATCTGTTCATTGCCGAAAAAGTTTGTATCCGCACCTGTTGCAATAATTAAATAATCAAATTGAATTTCACCAATAGTTGTTTCAATGATTTGAGCTTCTACTTGAATATTATTTACTTCTGCTAATCTAAAATGGAATTGCTTTTCATTGTGGAATATTTTTCGAAAAGGGAAAGCAATTGAACTTGGCTCTAAACCTGCCGTTGCAACTTGGTAAAACAAAGGCTGAAATTGATGATAATTATTTCGATCTATTAAAACGATTTGATAATATTCTTTTGAAATGTCTTGAGCTAATTTTAGCCCACCAAAACCGCCTCCAACAATTACGACTCTTTTTTTATCTGAATTAGGAATGTTTGCGTTCATGAAACTACATTTTTAGAATATGGGTAAATGTAGTTCATTATCATTGAACACATTGTTAAAAAAGAATAAAATTCAACTTAAAATATAAATTCTTCATTTATATTTCTGATTTTTAACATCAAGAAAATTTATGTAAAATGATCAATGAAAACCGTGAAGTAATTGTCCATTCTTCACAAGAATCGTTTAACGAACTAAAAAATGGAAATGCTCGCTTTCTTAATGGTAAATCTATTAACACGAATTATTTAGAGCAAATTGAACAAACAAAGAGAGGACATGAAGCTCATGCAGTAATATTATCCTGTATGGATGCTCGAGTTCCTCCTGAAATCATTTTTGATCAAGGCATCGGAAATGTTTTCGTCATACGTAACGCAGGTAATTTAGAAGATGAAAACGTTATAGGAAGTATAGAATATACTGTAAGATATTCTAGCGCAAAATTAATTGTAGTGATGGGACATAGTCATTGTGGGGCTGTTACAGGTGCTTTAAATGATATTCAACATGGTCATTTATCCCAATTAGTCGAACAAATTAAACCAGCAATAAAATCAGATTCGAATTGTCCGAATATTCTAACCGACACAGCTAAACATAGTGTTTTACAAACGATAAGTGACATTAAAGAACGAAGTAAGTCAATTAGCGAATTATTAAAAGAAGAAAAGATTTCAATTATAGGTGCTTATTATGAAGTAGAAACAGGAGAAGTATTTTTCTTTGAATAAAAAAAGAAAGGTATCTTCGACTTCGCTCAGACACCTTTCTTAAATTTTTAAAATCTATTAATTATTTTTCTTGAAATATTCCTGCGATTATTTCATCGTCTACTAATTCTGGAATTGTCACTTTTAATAAAGGTTCAGCTTCCATTGCACGTTTAATAGCAAAAATTGCACCTTCATTTCTAGCCCAACTTCTTCGAGAAATTCCGTTGTTTACATCCCAATGTAACATCATCTTCAATCTTCTATCAGCTTCTTTTGAACCGTCCAATAACATTCCAAAACCACCATTAATAACTTCTCCCCAACCTACTCCACCACCATTGTGGATTGAAACCCAAGTTGCACCTCTGAAACTATCTCCAATAACATTTTGAATAGCCATATCAGCCGTAAATCTTGAACCGTCATAGATATTAGAAGTTTCTCTATATGGAGAATCTGTTCCAGAAACGTCATGATGATCCCTTCCTAAAACAACAGGCCCTATTTCACCTCTTTCGATTGCTTGATTAAATGCTTCTGCAATTTTCATACGACCTTCAGCGTCTGCATATAAAATACGTGCTTGAGATCCAACAACTAATTTGTTTTGTTGAGCACCTTTAATCCAACGAATATTATCTGCCATTTGTTGTTGAATTTCAGAAGGACTATTTTTCATCATCTCTTCTAAAACTTGACAAGCTATTTCGTCTGTTTTCTGTAAATCTTCAGGTTTTCCTGAAGCACACACCCATCTAAAAGGTCCAAAACCAAAATCAAAACACATTGGTCCTAAAATATCTTGAACATATGAAGGATATTTAAAATCTATTCCATTTGCAGCCATTATATCTGCTCCAGCTCTTGAAGCTTCCAATAAGAAAGCATTTCCATAATCAAAGAAATAAGTTCCTTTTCCTGCATGATTATTAACTGAAGCTGCATGTCGAATTAAAGTTTCTTGAACTTTTTGTTTAAAAAAATCAGGGTTTTCAGCCATCAGTAAATTTGACTCTTCAAAACTTAAACCAACTGGATAATAACCGCCAGCCCAAGGATTATGAAGAGATGTTTGATCTGAACCTAATTCAACAAAAATATTTTCTTTATCAAAGCGTTCCCAAACATCAACAACGTTTCCTACATAAGCAATAGAAACAACTTCTTTCCCTTCTTTCGCTTTTCGAACACGAACACAAAGTTCATCCAAATTATCAATCAATTCATCAACCCAACCTTGAGAATGACGAACGTTTGCAGCTTTTGGATTCACTTCTGCAGTAACAGAAACACATCCTGCAATATTCCCCGCTTTAGGTTGTGCTCCTGACATTCCTCCTAATCCAGCAGTAATAAATAATTTTCCTTCTAATCCTTCTCCATTTTTAGAGATTTTTCTTCCGGCATTTAAAACTGTTATAGTTGTACCATGAACAATTCCTTGAGGTCCGATATACATATAAGAACCTGCAGTCATTTGTCCATATTGAGTAACACCTAATGCATTAAATTTCTCCCAATCATCCGGTTTTGAGTAATTTGGAATCATCATACCATTAGTCACAACAACTCTTGGTGCTTCTTTATGTGAAGGGTATAATCCCATAGGATGACCTGAATACATAACCAATGTTTGCTCATTAGTCATTTCTGCCAGATACTTCATCGTTAAACGATACTGAATCCAATTTTGAAAAACAGCACCATTTCCCCCATAAGTAATTAACTCATGAGGATGTTGAGCAACTGCATAATCTAAATTATTCTGAATCATCAATTGAATAGCTTTTGCTTGTTCTGATTTCCCAGGATAATCTGAAATAGGTCGAGCATACATTTGATAATCTGGTCGATATCTAAACATATATATTCTCCCATATGTTTCTAATTCTTCCATGAAATCAACTGCTAATTCCTCATGCTGATCTTTAGGGAAATATCTTAATGCATTTCTTAACGCTAATTTTTTCTCATCAGGAGAAAGAATATCTTTCCTTTTAGGAGCATGATTAATTGAATATTCGTATTCTTTTTTCGCAGGAATTTGTTTTGGAATTCCTACTAAAATATCTTGTTGAAAATCGTTTAAGTTCATTTCGTAGTTTTTTACAAAGTTACGTGAAAATAATTCAAAATTGAATGATTATAAATTCAATTAAATGTGAAAAAATGAAATAAAAAAAGGGAATCCTAAAATTCCCTTCATATTAATATTACAATTTATTTTATAAAAATTTAAAATCTTTACCAGGATAAATTGCACATTCTCCTAGTTCTTGTTCAATTCTTAATAATTGATTGTATTTAGCCATTCTATCACTTCTTGAAGCAGAACCTGTTTTGATTTGTCCTGTATTTAAAGCAACCGCTAAATCTGCAATTGTAGAATCTTCAGTTTCTCCACTTCTATGACTCATTACAGAAGTATATTGATTTCTTGTAGCTAATTGAACTGCTTCAATCGTCTCAGTTAAAGAACCAATTTGATTCACTTTTACCAAAATAGAATTTGCGATATTCTCTTTAATTCCTCTTGCTAAACGTTTAGTATTTGTTACAAATAAATCATCACCAACTAATTGAACTTTATCTCCAATTGTGTCAGTAGCTAACTTCCAACCAGCCCAATCATCTTCGGCTAAACCATCTTCGATAGATGCAATAGGATATTTATTAGTCCAATCTTTCCAGAAATCAACTAATTGACTTGAAGTCATTTCATCACCTGTAGATTCAAAAATGTATAATCCTTTTTCAGCATTGTAAAATTCAGATGAAGCTGCATCTAATGCAATATACACATCTTCACCAGGTTTGAATCCAGCTTTTTCAACAGCTTCCAATACAACTTGAATTGCTTCCTCGTTAGAACCTAAATTTGGAGCAAATCCACCTTCATCACCAACATTTGTTGACATTCCTTTAGATTTCAATACATTTTTCAAGTTGTGAAAAATTTCAGTTCCCCATCTCAATCCTTCAGAAAAAGAAGTTGCACCGAAAGGCATAACCATAAATTCTTGAATATCTATTAAATTATCAGCATGAGAACCTCCATTTAATATATTCATCATAGGAACAGGTAAAGTAACTGCACCAACTCCGCCAATATATTTATGTAAACTTAAACCTGATTCAATTGCACCAGCTTTAGCAACAGCAAGAGATACACCTAATATAGCATTAGCTCCTAAATTAGATTTGTTTTCAGTTCCATCTAACTTAATCATTGCAATGTCAATACTTTTTTGGTCTAAAACATCAAAACCATGCAATGCTTCATTAATAATAGTATTTACATTATTAACAGCGTTAAGAACACCTTTACCTAAATAAATAGATTTGTCACCATCACGTAATTCAACAGCTTCATGAATACCTGTTGAAGCACCTGACGGAACTGCAGCTCTTCCTAAAACACCATTAGTTGTGATAACATCAACTTCGACTGTTGGATTCCCTCTTGAGTCAAGAATTTGTCTTCCAACTATTTTTGCAATATAACTCATGCTTTATGTAATTTTAAGTTTTCAATAAATTGATCAAATAAATATCTAGAATCGTGAGGACCTGCAGATGCTTCAGGATGATATTGAACAGAAAAAATAGGTTTACCAATTATCTCAATACCAGCAATTGTATCATCATTCAAATGTTTATGTGTCACTGCGATTTGAGGATTATTTGAAATACTTTCTTCGGAAACAACAAAACCATGATTCTGAGATGTAATTTCACCTTTACCTGTTATAAGATTTAATATTGGATGATTAATACCTCTATGTCCATTAAACATTTTTCTAGTCGATAATCCTTGAGATAAAGCTAATATTTGATGCCCTAAACA
>CALPUT020000169.1 GCA_943326825.2 Chryseobacterium gleum
ACATAATTTTTAAAAACACCTGCTTTAGAATAATTTGAATCTAACTTTTTATCTTTAAAAATTATTTCATCTGATTCAGAATCATAAATATCATGTCCTTTGGAATATACATGCAATTTTTCTAATTCATCGTCAACTTTGTTAAAGCTTGGAATGATGGAAGATTTTGAATAATTCGCATTTTTAATTTTTTCATTAAAGATAATCTCTTGAGTATTTACATCAATAATTTTTTCACCTTCTTTGTAAAATTGAATATTTTCAATTTTCCCAAATTTTGGTTTATATTTTTGAATTTTACCATCGTTATCTTTATATTCAATTTGTATCACTTCTGCAATCTGAAAATTCTTATCCACTTTTACATTATTCTTAGGATTACGCGCATAATTTCCATAAACCATTAAAGCTGCACAAATAATCCCCATTACTTTTTGAGAATCTGCTCCACCATGACCTAAAGAAAATGCTGCTGATGATAATAATTGTAATCGTTTATACATATTTGATTCTTTCAAAGCAGTTTGCTTTTTACCATGAATCAACATGTAGTATATATAGGCTAAGATAAAAATCGCTAACATAGATACAACGATCCATTTCATAGCTTCAGTCATATCCATGTATTCAACCATATAATCCATCAGAACATAAATACCTATTGAACCAGCAACAATAACAAAAAACTTTAAAACAAATTTTCTACTTATTGTTACCAATGCAATTAAAAAGGCAATAATTCCTCCAATAATAGGAGCTAAGAAAATAAACAATATTACTTTTATTATTTCTCCTGATGCAATTACATCCCATCCTCCATGTGCAACAGCAGCTCCTGCAAATCCACCAATTAATGTATGTGATGATGAAGAAGGTATTCCTAATCTCCATGTGAATAAATTCCAAACAGTAGCTGCTAATAAACCAGCCAATATCACCCAAAGATCAATTGCATTACTATCAACTGTTTTTGCAACCGTATTTCCAACACTCATATCGAAAACCCAGAATGCAATGATATTAAATCCGGCTGCCCAAACTACCGCTTGAAATGGAGTCAATACTTTTGTAGAAACAACAGTTGCAATTGAATTGGCCGCATCGTGAAAACCATTTACCAAGTCAAACAACAAGGCTATAATGATTACAATTATTAATAATGTAAACATAATAAGTAACTAAAATTAAAAAGTTTAATTAAGCGTATTTTACTACAATCGATTCCATTACATTCCCTGCATCTTCGCATTTATCTGTAACTTCTTCCATTAATTGATATATTTCTCTCTTTTTAATCAAAATTTTAATATCAGTCTCATATTCAAATAATTTTTCAATTGATAATTCAAAAATATCATCTACTTGATTTTCAATACCATTGATTTTAATGATACAATCAACAACTTTTTGAATATTTTTTAAATTTCTTAATTCAATCACTGCGCTATTTACAGATAATACTGATTCTTTAATCGCATCAGCCATTTTTTGAATACCTGAATCTACAGTTGGATCTATCTTATAACCTGTAATTTTTTTACCAACTGCATAAATGTAATCTGCTATATCATCTAACGCAGAAGCTAAACTGTGAATATCTTCTCTGTCAAAAGGTGTAATAAAGTTTTTTCCTAATTCAACAAAAATAGTATGAGTTAGTACATCGTTTTGATGCTCTAAATCTTCCATTTCTTTAACAATTGAAGCTCTTTTGTTGTGATCAGATTCATTTACAACTAAAACTAATTTACTTGCGATTGACTCTAAATTTGCACTTGCTGATTCAAATAAAGTGTAAAATATTTTATCTTTTGGTAAAAAGAATTTTAAGATACCTGATGCCATTTTATTTATTTTTTGGGCAAATATACAAGTAAAATTAAGTTGTAATTAAAAGTTGAAATTTAGTAACGTTAAAATAATATTGAATATCAAAAAAGGTAATATTAATAAAATGATTAAATGCAAGGTAGTGGTAATTCTGATATAAAAACCTGATAAGTTTTTTTGATGTTTATTGGTTTAAATTAATTCAATTGAAATGGCATTACTTCAAAAATTTCAGAAATTGACCATTTAGTTGTTTTAATTTCTTCTCCGTGTTTCATGAATTTTTTCAACAAAACTTCTTCTTTACCCTTTTCTACAATTCCTGAAAACATTGTTTCTCCAGTCTCATAATAGATTGTCAAAGGACCTTCAATTAAATTCTCTTTTTTTGAAATTTTAACTCTTGGATTGCCATTTCCCCAAAAACACATCCAAACTCCTTCTTGCTGATTGTCGTAGTAATTTCCAAACATATTCTTCTATTTTGATTAGTCTAAAGGTATAGCATCTGTTATACTTTGAGTTTAAGTTACAATTAAGAATATATTAGCATTACATTCCTTAAATATTCTTCTCAGTTAAACTTTTCTTAAAGAATATAATTTGATTTCAAATTTCCTACCTTTGCACCATGAGTCAATTCAACAATACAAACGATACAATTTGCGCCATAGCAACTGCGAATGGAGTTGGTGCAATCGGATTAATACGTGTTTCTGGAAACAAATCTTTGGAAATTGTTTCAACTATTTTTTCAAAATCGTTAGTTGAGAAAGCAACTCATACCGTTCATTTCGGAACCATCTTATCAGAAAACAAAGACATCATTGATGAAGTTTTAGTTTCTATTTTTCATCAAGGTAAAAGTTTTACAGGGGAAGAAAGTGCCGAAATTGCGTGCCATGGTTCGCCGTATATTCAACAACAAATCATGCGTGTTTTGTTGCAAAATGGTTGTCGTTTGGCAGAGCCGGGAGAGTTTACGATGCGTGCCTTTATGAACGGTAAAATGGACCTTTCACAAGCCGAAGCGGTAGCTGATTTAATTGCCTCTCAATCGAAAAATGCGCATACCATCGCTATGAAACAAATGCGTGGTGGATTTTCCAATGAATTAAAAGAAATTCGTGAAAAATTAATAAATTTTGCGAGTTTGATTGAATTAGAGTTAGATTTTGCAGAAGAAGATGTTGAATTTGCAGATCGTACGCAACTCAAATTAATGGTGAAAGAGGTCTTGCTTTACATTCAAAAATTAGCGAAATCTTTTGAGTTAGGAAATGCCATTAAAAATGGAGTTCCTGTTGCGATTGTTGGAGCACCAAATACAGGAAAGAGTACTTTGCTAAATACCCTTTTGGGAGAAGATAGAGCCATTGTTAGTAACATTGAAGGAACTACAAGAGATGTCATTGAAGAAACATTAAACATCGACGGAATCGTTTTCCGTTTAATTGATACAGCCGGAATTAGAGAAAGTGTTGACACGATCGAAAATTTAGGAATCGAACGTTCATTGGAAAAAATCAATCAAGCGCAAATTGTTGTGGTCATGAGTGATTTTAGCGAAAAAGGTTCTGAAGTAGAAGGTCATGCTTCGATGGATACTTTGACAGCGAAAGAATGGATCGAAAAATTACAAGCTGAACATCCTGATAAGAAATTTGTATTGGTTGGGAATAAAGCCGACCTAAGACAGAATGAGAAACAGAATGAGAATGATGGTCAGAGTGAAAAGATTCCTTTCATTCCAATCAGTGCGAAAAAGGGACTTGGGATTGATGTGTTGAAAAAATGGATGGTCAATCAATTAACTGAAAATTTTGATATCGCTAACGACACAATCGTTTCTAATTTACGTCATTATGAAGCGCTGAAAAAAACTGAAGTTTCGCTACAAAAAGCCCAAGAAGGTTTACATTCTTTAACGACTTCAGATTGGATCGCTATGGATATTCGTCAAGCAATGTATGATTTGGGAACGATTACAGGAGATATTTCTACGGATGATTTGTTGGGGAATATATTTTCGAAGTTTTGTATTGGAAAGTAATTACTTTTCTTTAATTTTCTAATTACTTGTTTTTCTTATATATTACAACAAATTCTTTCTTTTATTTGTTGCCCAATTTCCTATTTTATCACTATTTTTGTTGCTAATTTGTTGCCCGATATGAATATTTGTTGCCCAAATTTGTTGGCAGCATAATAAGGGGATATGATGCACCATAATGCCCCATATTGCTCCATGTCGCTCCATAAAGCCCCAAATATGAGTAGTAATATACAAATACCGAAAACCTGTACAATCTGTGGAAGCATTTTCATAGCCAAAACGACTGTTACAAAAAACTGTTCAGATGTATGTAGAAAGAGAGCATATAAACTTAGACAGAGAGAACTAAAAATTCAGACTGCTTTAAGTGAACAACAATCTACACTTTCTGTAACTTCAAAAACAGTCGTAATAAAATCAATACAACACCAGTACCTAAACGACAAACAATTTATGAGTATTAATGAAATCTCCGATTTAATTGGAGTAAGTCGATGGTCAATACAAAGAATGCTCAAACGTGGTGAGATTCCTTTCAAACAGTTTGGTCGAAAGAAAATAATTAACAGACAAGAATTAGAAAAACTTTTTAAATAATTGCCTTATGAAAGTAACATTAAGACAAAGAAAGAAAGGTGGTAAAACAAGTCTTTATTTAGATTATTACCATAAAGGTATTCGCAAAGTAGAATACCTTAGATTGTATTTAGATGAAACCAACCCATCAAAAGAACAAAAAGAACTCAATAAGAAAACACTGCAATTAGCTGAAAGCATAAAAGCGCAGAGACAGATAGAAATTCAAAATGGAGCGTTTGGATTCAGAGATACCGAAAAACTAAACGCAAGTTTTTTAGCATACTTTGAAATCCTCGCAAATAAAAGATTCGATAGTCAAGGAAACTACGGAAATTGGGATAGTACATTAAAACACTTGAAGAATTTCGCTCCAAATGGAATCACATTCGGTCAGTTAGATGTTCAGTTAGTTCAAGATTTTAGAGAATACTTAGACAAAGGGAAAATAACAAAAGGAGGTGCAAAACTATCCCAAAATTCAAAGCATTCTTATTTTGCAAAATTCAAGGCAGCAATTAAACAAGCTTATAAAGATGAGTATTTACTTACAAACCCTGCTGAAAGAGTAGATGGTATAAAAGAAGGAGAGCCTGAAAGAGAGTTTCTAACGTTAGAAGAATTGCAAAGTGTTGTTGATGTTGATTGCGATATTCCAATCCTTAAAACAGCCTTTATATTTAGTTGTTTAACCGGTTTAAGATGGTCGGATATAGAGAAATTAACTTGGACAGAAGTTCAACATTCTAATGAGTTAGGTTGGTATATTCGTTTCAGACAAAAGAAAACAAAAGGAGCTGAAACATTACCAATTTCAGAACAAGCAAGACAATTATTAGGTGATCCTGTTGAAGGAGAGGAAAAAGTTTTTAGTGAGTTGAAATACAGTGCTTGGCATAATCTTAAATTACAACAATGGGTAATGAAAGGAGGAGTTTCAAAAACAATCACGTTCCATTGTGCAAGACATACCTATGCAACCCTTCAATTAACCATGGGTACAGATATTTATACTGTATCAAAATTACTTGGTCATAAAGAATTGAGAACCACACAAATTTATGGAAAAGTAATCGACAAGAAAAAAATCGAAGCAGCTAACATCATAAATATCAAAATCTAATGAATAATAGACACATACAGTTTTTTGGAAAAAATGTTCAAGCCCATACAGTTTGTGGCAAAACTTTTTTTTCGATGGATGTAGATACATTCGAGCCTCCATTTGAAGTAGTTCATTTTAAAGGTGAACACAATTTAGAAGGTTGTCAAGGTTGTAGTAATAGCTTAGGAATTATGAAAACTGAAATGAATGATTATTTCAAGAAATTTCCAAATTGTTGTACTGCACATCAAAATTTATTAAAGCAAGATTGGTTTTACGTTGGTAATTATTCTGACTTAGGAGATAAAGTAGCCTACAAAGTAATCTATATGCTTCATCATACAATCAATAATATTGAACGTGACGATTGGTACATAGAAATAACAAGTTATCTTGAATATCTTTTAGAAAGTTTTGGTCAATTACCCTCAGATTGTGGTGCACCTGCCGGAATTAGTCAAGCAAAGTGTTATTTACTTG
>CALPUT020000170.1 GCA_943326825.2 Chryseobacterium gleum
AAAATGGTGCTAGTGAAGCATCTAAATGTGGAAGTAATCCTGGATGAACATTTAGATTATTTTGGTTAAAACAGTAGGAAAAATAAAAGAAGGATATAATAAAAAGAATAAATCGCATATTGTTTTTTTTCAAAAGTAGAGATTTATCACAGAATACATGTTAACAGATGATTAATTATTTTAAAGTTAGACTAACAAAAATAATTTTGTAAAATACTAATTATTAATACTTTACATAAATTTAAAATAATAGATTACGATTTTTTAACTTCCTTATTTAATTACTTTAAACACCTCTAAACATCTTGATTTCATTAAGTTTTAAAGGTGAGAATTGTTCGTGCGCCACTAATGTGTCACGGAATGAAGGTAGATATTAAAGGGGTTAATATTAAAAAAAGAGACCAACTTAATTGTCGTGCCAGTGGAACGACAATTTCAAATTCTGCTAACTCATGAGCAAATTGCATCATTCTTCGAACATTTTTAATTTCAAAATTTCGTCCGTATTTTACTTCTCATTGTGATGAAACTGTTATTACAATTTGCTTGCCATAGTCCGACGTTCATTTTTTAGCACTTCTTCTTGAATGCGTTTTCCAACATGCCAAAAAAGTAAGGTTAAAGCATTATTTGTATCTTTTTCTACTTGTTGCTTGCTTTCATCTATCAACAAAGAAAGTTCTAAAACGAGATTAGGGGTGTTGATGGTGGTTTTTTCTAAATCTAACATTTAAATTGATTAATTATTAATCTAATTTAATTATAAAATCATCCTTTATAATCTGTCAATATTTTATTATCTAAATTATTATGTTTTGATTATCTTTAGATTGATATTCTATTCTAAATTACTCACACTATTCTTGAGTAGATAAAACTTTAATAAAAATTCCGATAACTCTTAAACCTATTGTTTCTTCATCTCTTAACAAAATTGGTTCATAAGGTAAATTTGACTTTGGAAGTAAACTGATTTCCTGATGCTTCCAACCTTCTTCTGAAGTTGTTTTTTTACTAGTATACTCTTTAATTGTATAGTTAGAACCAAAATCCGCATCTGTATAATTTGTCATCTCTACCAAAGTTATTAGACCATTTCTTGAACCCATTGAATATTTTTCAAATAAACATATTGAATTATTAGGTATAATTTTATTCATTGATTCACCTACAACTCTACAAGCAAAATAATTTTCTGAATTTGTTAACTTTTTTCCTAAATCCAAATATTTTAAATCATTTATTTGCTGATGTTCTGAAAATAATCCAGCTGCAATTTTCAAATCATAAAATAGTATTGTAAAGTCATTTGGTTCATCCAATAATTGGAAATTTTCACTTTTCTTTATCTCATCTTTAGTGGGTATCAATTCCTTTAAATATTTTCTTAAATTTTCATTACAAGCGTATATATAGGACCCTTTTATACCTCTCAATAAGATTGTCTTGTAAATATTTATTATGAACTCTTTTAGAGTTTCAATATCTGAAATTGTATTTTTTCCTGCTTTGTCTTTATACCTCTCTTTGTAGACAATTAAAGTCTTTTTTTCAAAATCATAATCTAATTCAGGTCCAATAATAACTCCAACATAATTTAAATCATACCCTTGTGTCGTATGGATACACCCAACTTCATTAATTGAATTTTTAGAATTTACCCAATCAACTGCAACGCTATTCCATTTTAGTTTTGAATTACCAATTTCAATATCATAAGCAGTTTTGTCTTTATTTGATATCCATTCCCAAGCATAACCAGCAACAAGCCTCGATAAACCATCTGATGATTCTTTTTTATGAATTTGATCTACCATTTTTTGAATATCATCAAATAAAAAGCATTCATAATCAATTGATTGAAACTTCTCTTTTAACCTTGTGTCATCAGATAAAATTTCGTGAATAAATTTTACATAATCATTTCCTCCACGACTTCGAAATTGGGTTTTTAATGTTTCGATTCTTGTTGATGGATCATTTTCTAATTGAATAAATCTTTGGCGTAATACATCAGAAGGTTTAATTGATTGATATCTATCATAAAATATCAATGATTTTTTAGATTGAATCAATAACCAATCTAATTCCGAGGCAGTCATTTTATCTAAACCAAAAAGGGTACAAGTATCATCAAATGGTTTGAAATAAGGTCCAAGATTTACTCTTCTTCTTAATCGATGACCTTCATCAACAATTACTAAATCATACTTTTGTTTTGATAATTCAGATGGACCAATAACCATTTTAGGGGATAATCCTTGAATATTTTTAAACACTTTTGATATGGTTTTTCTAAAAGATGCCATCGGAATAATCAATGCCATAGTTAAATCACCATAATGTTCTTTTACCTTTTGAAGCAGTTTGAACAATTCAACATCTTCCTCTTCAAAATCCGAATAATTGAAATTATCTAGATTTGTTTTTAATAATTTGAAGAGAAAAATTGCAAGTATTGATTTACCTGTTCCTGCACCACCTTGAATCAAACTGACTTTAGCAGTTTCATCTAAAAGGCAAGTTAATATCAATTTTAAACTATTAATCTGTTCTTTTGAAAGTGATTTGTAGGGTGAATATTTAAATAAATCGGAATTGTTTATATGTTCTAAAGAATGTCTTGCGATTCCCATTGACTTTAATTCATCCCAAATGTCTTTAAATAACTCCCAATAAATTTCTTTTTGTTGAAAATAACGATGATTAGCAATTCCTAAATTACCATTTTGTAAAGTATATTGTCCATCAGCAGCTATATATCGAATTAAATTTGCTTCCAAATCTAACGTCGCTGATTTATTGAAATAATCACTTAAAATCAAATTAACAGAGGCTAACTTATTTTTTCTTTCTGTTTTTGAATGTGCTTTCATTCGATTTAAAACATCAGTAGTTTCTCCGATATATGCATCTCTAGAAAGATCATCGTTTAGGAAATATACTAAAGGCCAAGATAAATATTCTCTATGATTGAGAACGATTTGTTGTTCTAATTCAGTATCGAAATTATAATGACTTATAGTAAATTTCTTCATCTACAGTTGGTCGTATTTATCAGATTTGCCTTTTGCTTTATCTATAGGATATTTTTCTGCATTTTTTTTGATTTTATTAAGAACTATTTCCTCAACATTCAAATTGTATTTTTCAGCGATTAAAAAAGCATAAGCAAAAACATCAGCCAATTCTTCTTTTACTTTTTCAAGATTAGCATCTTCCGGTTTTTTCCAAAGAAATAATTCCATTAATTCGTTTGCTTCAATACTCAAAGCAATAGACAAATCTTTTGGATTATGAAATTGCTCCCAATCACGTTCATTTCTAAAATCAATTAATGCTTTGGTTATTTTATTCATATACTTATGTATAATATTCTTTTGTTATTACTTTCCAATACAATATCTACTTTTCCTTTAAAACAATGGGGTACAGCGCATAGAGGTACAAATATGATACAAAAACTAAATAATCCCCCCTTACTTAATCTGAATTAGTATTACTTCGAAATCACATATTTATTCATATTGTTTGTTATATTTGACATAATTTGACAAGTCAAAATTACAACGATGGAAAATAGGTTCGGAGTTAAAATCAAAACTTTGAGAGAACAACAGCATTTGTACTTACGACAAGTTGCTGCGCATCTTGAAATTGATACTGCTCTTTTAAGTAAAATTGAAAAAGGGGTTCGAAACTTAAAAAAAGAACATATCCCAAAATTAGCAGAGTTGTTAAATGCTGATAAAGAGGAATTACTAACTCTTTATTTAGCGGATCAATTAGACGAGATTATCAAAGACGAGCCTTTGGGTAAAAAGGCTATAAACATAATTATTAACCCAATAAAATAAGTATGTCAAACTCTTTAGAAGCAACAGCACGAATCAAAATAAACAAACTTCTTGAAGAAGCTGGTTGGCGTTTCTTTGATTCTGCGGAAGGAAAAGCAAATATTTCATTAGAGAAAAATGTTAAATATCAAGATTTAGGAAATGATTTTGAAGGGGCAAAAGGTGGATTGGTTGACTTTTTACTTTTAGATGACAGAGGGAAGCCGTTACTTGTTTTAGAAGCTAAAAGGGAGTCTTTTGAGCCATTAGATGCCAAAGAGCAAGCGAGAAAGTATGCCAATGCCAATAAAGTGAATTACATCATTCTTTCAAATGGCAATGTGCACTACTTTTGGAATATCGAGAGTGGAAATCCAGAACTGATTACAAACTTCCCTACACCATCATCTCTTCAGACATTCGTTGAATTTGACCCTCAGCCAGAGAAGTTATATACTGAAATAGTTAATGACGATTACATTGCTTTGACAATGATGCCCAATTATGCTGATTTCCCAGAATTTCAAAATGAGGAAACACGACCAGATTTTGTGAAGAATCAAAAACTACGGTTCTTACGTTATTATCAAGTTGATGCAATAAAAAGTATTCAAGCAAAAATCAAAGAGGGTAAGAAAAGATTCTTATTGGAAATGGCTACTGGTACTGGTAAAACATTGACCGCTGCTGCCGCAATACGATTGTTTATTAGGACTGGAAACGCACGTAGGGTATTGTTTTTGGTGGATCGATTAGAATTGGAAGAACAAGCACGAAAAGATTTTACTAATTACTTAAAAAACGACTTTTCGACAGTCGTTTATAAAGAAAACAAAGAAGATTGGCGAAAAGCAGAAATCGTTGTAACAACAATACAATCGTTATTAGTAAATAATAAATACCGTAGTCATTTTTCCCCAACAGATTTTGACCTAATAATATCCGACGAATCCCATCGATTGATTGGTGGAGGAAACAGTCGTGCACTTTTTGAATATTTTTTAGGTTACAAATTAGGATTAACTGCTACTCCTAAAGATTATCTAAAAAACATAGATGTAGAAAATTACGATGACCCAAGAGAATTTGAAAAAAGAGTTCTTTTAGACACTTATACCACCTTTGGTTGCGAAAGTGGTATTCCAACTTTTCGATATACTTTAGCACAAGGAGCAAAAGATAAAATTCTTGTACAACCAACTGTAATTGATGCACGAACGGAGGTAACGACCAAGTTGTTGTCTGAAGAGGGTTATGCTGCGTTGGTTACGTTGGCAGATGAATCTGGCGATGAAGTAACAGAGGAAGTACAATACAAACAAACACAATTTGAGAAGAAGTTCTTTTCAGATGAAACAAACAACGTTTTCGTAAAAACATTCATTGACAATGGTTGGCTTGACCCTCTTTCTGGGGAATTTGGAAAAGGATTGGTTTTCGCTGTAAGTCAAAAGCACGCTGCTAAATTGACACAATTACTTAATATTTATGCAGATAAAAAATGGGCTGGTAAATACAAAAGTGATTTTGCAGTTCAGGTTACATCAAATGTGATGAACAGCCAAAGAATGACTGTTGATTTTAGCAACGACAAATTACTCGGTTATAGCCAATTCAAAAAGGACGATGAGATTTTAATGGACTACAAAACAAGTAAAGCCAGAGTATGCGTAACAGTTGGAATGATGACAACTGGATGGGATTGTCCAAACATTCTAAATCTTGCCTTAATGCGTCCTATTTTCTCTCCTACAGAGTTTATACAAATTAAAGGTCGAGGAACACGTATTTTTACTTTTGAGCATAAGTATAAAGATGCATTTGAAGAACAAGTAATAGCGTCAAAAAAGGAGAGTTTTAAACTTTTTGATTTCTTTGCAGTCTGTGAGTTTTTTGAAGAAAAGTTCGACTATGATCAAGCGTTAAAACTACCCAATCCAAAAGCAATCGAAAATTCTATTCCACCATTAATTGAACCGAAACTGAAAAAAGACGGTTACGAATACAAAGAGGAAGACCAAATTTCAAGTTGGAATGAATCAAAGGTTGGATATGAAGGAATGAAAGTAGATAAGATGTTCTTTCAACAGTTTGAAGAAGAAATCCAGCAAGACGAGGATATTCAGCAAGCAATGGCAGAGGGAAACTTGGATACTGCTACATATCTGACTTTGGAAAAATACTTGAA
>CALPUT020000171.1 GCA_943326825.2 Chryseobacterium gleum
AATATTCATTACTGTGACAGCAGTAAATGATGCACCGCTAGTAGATAATGAAATCGACACAACACCAGAAGATACTCCGGTATCAGGTGATTTGACAAATGCAGGAGATACAGATCCAGATGGAACACCACTTACAGTTGATACAACACCAGTAAATGGTCCAACAAATGGAACGATAGTAATCAACCCTGATGGAACATATACATATACACCGAATGGAGGATTCACTGGAGTTGACACGGTAGTAGTGTCTGTATGTGATGCAGGAACACCAGGGGTTATTTGTGTAAATGATACAATTTTCATTACGGTAGTTCCTTGTAGTACCTACCCAGCATTTGACTGTGATGGAGATGGAGTTACAAATGGTCAAGAAGTTGCAGACGGAACTAATCCATCGGATCCATGTTCATTGTTAATAGCGAGTCAATCAGTATTACCAACTACAGCTTGGACAGATTCAGACTGTGATAGTGATGGATTAACAAATGGAGAAGAAATCACTGGAATTACTGACCCATTGAATCCAGATACAGATGGAGATGGAGTATTAGATGGAACAGAGATTGCTGATGGAACTAATCCAACTGAACCATGTTCATTATTGATAACAAGTCAGTCATTAGCAGCAAGCGTATTGTGGTTGAATTCTGATTGTGATAATGATGGTATAACAAATGGTGCTGAAGTTCAAAATGGAAATGATCCATTTAATGAATGTAGTCCAAAACCATGTAATATAAATATACCAGAAGGTTTTTCACCAGATGGTGATGGTATAAATGAAACATTTGTAATCGAAGGAATAGAATTAT
Source organism: Chryseobacterium gleum (assembly GCA_943326825.2). Taxonomy (GTDB): domain Bacteria; phylum Bacteroidota; class Bacteroidia; order Flavobacteriales_D; family Crocinitomicaceae; genus CAIUKX01. The sequence continues at coordinate 816 of CALPUT020000171.1, forward strand.
ATCCAAATAACATAATTTCTATTTTTAACAGATGGGGTGTTTTAGTTTATCAAACAACAAATTATCAAAATAATTGGGATGGTAAAACTCAAAGTACTTTCACAATAGGAGGAGGCGAATTACCATCAGCAACATATTATTATGTATTTGATACGATGGATAAAAATGTAGGTGTATTAACGGGTTATATCTACTTACAGAGATAAAATAATAAAAGACAGCCAAATACTATTTTGGCTGTCTTAATTAAAAATTAGAAGAAGATGAAAGGATTAATTAATTTTTTTGGTATCACAGTTGTTTGTTTACATACAACTATTCTTTTTGGGCAGCAAGATCCACAGTTTACACAATATTTTGATAACACATTATTTGTAAATCCAGCTTATGCAGGAAGTAGGAATATGTTAAATATTACAGGTATCCATCGTGAACAATGGGTAGGTATTGATGGAAGACCGGTTTCATCAACATTAAGTTTACATTCACCATTAACTTATGAATCGGTTGGTGTTGGATTTACGATGGTAAATGATCAAACAGGTCCAATCAAACAAACAATGTTGTATGGTGATTTTTCTTATACACTTAAATTTAAAGATAATTATAGAAAATTATCATTTGGTATGCAAGGAGGGATGAATATGATTTCAGTAGGAACCTCAACACTTCAAACAACTGAAGCGAATGATCCAAAATTAATTAAAAATGTTAAAAATAATATCAATCCAAATTTTGGTTTTGGAATTTATTATCATTCACCTAGATTTTTTATTGGATTAAGCAGTCCAAAGTTATTAGAACGTGGTTATGATGGATTTAGTAAAACTAATTTAGAGAAGAGGCATTATTTTGGAATAATTGGAGGTGTAACACCGCTTAATAATGATTGGAAATTAAGACCAACAGCTCAAATAAAAATTACTGAACAAAGTCCAATAAGTATAGATGCAAGTATTGCTGGTATTTATAAAGAAAAAATTTGGATAGGTGGTATGTATAGATTAAATGCTGCTTTTGGAGTATTTACTCAATTTCAAATATCACCTCAATTTAAAATAGGCATAGCTTCTGATTTTGGTACACAGGCTATTCGCAATTATAATTATGGAACATATGAAGTAATGATGTCTTATGATTTTGTATTTAAAAAAGTTGGTATTCGTTCACCTCGTTATTTCTAAATAAAATATTTTAAAAGATTATGAAAAAACATTTTTTGATTATATGTTACATTTTTATAGCTTATGCTAGTATAGGTCAATCAGGGAAATTAAAAAAAGCTGATAATTACTATAATAAACTATCTTATTCATATGCTTTAGAGTTGTATGAACAATTATTAGGTTCTGAACTAGATAGTCCTACATTGAAGTCAAAAATAGCAACGTGTTGTTATTACATTGGTCAAATGGAAAAAGCTGAAAGTTATTTTAATTCAATGATTAATTCAGAATTGGCAACAAAAGAAGATTATTTTTTTTATTCCCAAGCTTTAAAACAAAATGGAAAATATTCTGAAAGTGATTTGTGGATGTTAAAGTTTAATCAAACAGCTGCAAGTGATGAAAGAGGTTTATCTTACATTAAAAACACCACATATTTAGATAAAATTGAAAAGCAAGGTATAAATTTTGAGATTAAGAACTTAGATTGTAATACTGATGTAGCAGATTTTGGTGGTTATTCATCAATAAGTGAAAAAGAAGTTTTTTTCATTTCAGCTAGAAAAAATAGAATTATAAAATATGAGTGGTCATGGAATAGATCAAAATATTTAGATTTATATAGGTCAGAAGTTGATACCAATAGAGAGCTTCAAAAAGTTACTATTTTGAATAAAAGAGTGAATAGTAGATTTCATGAAGGACCACTATGTTTTTCAAAAGATGGGAAATATGTTTATTTCACAAGAAATAATATTTCAAAAGGGAATCAGAGAAAAGATAAGAAAGGTATTCAAAATTTACAACTATTTAGAGCTGAAGTAGATTCTTTAGGAAAATGGCATTCTGAAATAAAACTTCCCTTCAATTCAAAGGAATATTCAGTTGGTCACCCAACGTTAAGAGAAGATGGAAAAGTTTTATTTTTTGTATCTGATATGCCAGGAGGTATTGGAGGATCAGATTTATATAAAGTTGATGTTAATGAAGATGGAACTTTTGGAAATATTCAAAATTTAGGAAGTAAAATTAATACAGAAGGTCAAGAAATGTTTCCATGGATAAACAACAAGGGAGAATTATTTTTTGCTTCAAATGGTCATATTGGATTAGGAGGTTTAGATGTGTTTGTGGTATCAATGGACATAAATGGAAATTTCAACAATGTTCAGAATGTTGGAATGCCAATCAATTCTAAAAATGATGACTTTGCATTCACAATGAATATAGATAATAATACAGGATATTTTTCTTCAAATAGACAGGGTGGTAAAGGCGACGATGATATATATTCTTATTTATTAATATCACCTTTTCAAAATAATCTTATTGTTGAGGGTGTAGTTAGAGATGAAATTACTGGTGAAATTTTAAAAGGTGCTAAAGTTCAAATATACAATTCGAAACAGGAAGTTATAGGAACAGCTATTTCTGATGAGTCAGGTGCATATAGTTTTGACATTGAACCAGAAAATGATTATTCAATTTCAGTTAGTGGGGTAGAAAAGTACAATGAAAAATTAACTTCATTAACCACAAAAAACATAGATCCGAATATAAGAAAAGTTAATAGAGATGTTTCACTTATCAAAGAAGAAAATTTATCGTTATATTGTATAGTTTCAGATGCAAATACTTCTATACCTCTAGAAGGTGTTAAAATAACAATAATTGATAATGAAACAAAAAGTGAATTTATTAATGAAATAACACCAGTAACAGGAAATACTGAAAAAGCAATTTTAGGTAAAAAAGTAAAAGATAAACTATCATATACTATTAGACTTGAAAAACAAGGATATTTAACGAAGACAGTAGTTTTTAATTATAAAATTGAAGAGTTAGGTAGAATTAATGTTCATGAAAAGTTAAACATGACTATGGATAATATTTCAATAGGTATGGATTTGTCTTCTGCATTTGAAATTAATCCAATATATTTTGATTTAGGTAAATGGAATATACGTCCAGATGCATCTGTTGAATTAGATAAAATTGTTAAAATCATGAATGATAATCCAAATTTGGTAATTGAATTAGGTTCTCATACTGATTGTAGAAGTTCAAAAGATTTTAACCAACGTTTATCCCAAAATAGAGCAGCAGCTTCAGCAGCTTATATTAAAGCCAGAATTCAAAATCCAAGTCGAATTTCAGGTAAAGGATATGGTGAATCTAAATTGAAAGTAAATTGTCCTTGTGAAGGAAAAATAATATCAAATTGTTCAGAGGATCAACATCAGTTAAATAGAAGAACAGAATTCATTGTTGTTTCAAATGATTTTGGAATAAAATCAAACGAGGTTGAGGTTCCTCAGAAAGTGAAAGAAAATAAAGATCCATTAATTGTTAAAGAGGTTGATTTATCCAATAAAAAAGATGATAATAAATTAGATAACAATAATAAATTGGATAACAATAATAATTTGATAAACAATTTATCTATCAAATGTCTAATATCAGATGCTAAAACATTATTGCCATTAGAAGGTGTTAAAATAAAAATTATTAACAACGATAATAATTCAGTAATTATTAATGAAATTACACCAGTAACAGGTAATACTGAAAAAGCAATTTTAGATAAAAAAATTAAAGATAAAATATCATATACTATTCAATTAGAAAAGGAAGGGTATGTTTCAAAAACAATAGTATTTAATTATACGATTGAAGAATTGGGTAGAATTAATGTTCATGAAAAATTAAATTTAAATATGGATAGTATTTCAATAGGAATGGATTTAGCAACTGCATTTAAAATTAATCCAATTTATTTTGATTTAGGCAAATGGAATATTCGTCCAGATGCAGCTGTCGAATTAGATAAAATTATTAAAGTGATGAATGATAATCCAAACTTGGTAATTGAATTAGGATCTCATACTGATTGTAGAAGTTCAAAAGATTTTAATCAACGTTTATCCCAAAATAGAGCAGCTTCATCAGCTGAATATATTAAAGCCAAAATAACTAATCCTAATAGGATTTATGGAAAAGGTTATGGTGAATCTAGATTGAAAATTAATTGTCCTTGTGAAGGCAATGTAATATCTAATTGTTCAGAGGATCAACATCAGTTAAATAGAAGAACAGAGTTTATTGTTTTATCTAATAATGCAGAATTATCATTAGATAAAGATCTAGTAACACCGAAAGTTATTGATTATAAAAATTCAGTATCGATTAATAATAGTGGTATATCCAATGACAATAATAAGTTAAATGATGATCAAAAACTAAATGTTAAAAATGGTTTTTATATAATTCAAGCAGGTGAGACACTTTATAGAGTTTATGTTAAAACAGGTGTTCCAATAGAAAAATTAAAATTAATTAATAACTTGAAAGATAATAATGTGAAATTAGGCCAAAAGATATATTTAAAGTAAAATTTAATTATTGAATAATAGGAAGCATTAAAACATCATCTGGTTATGATTAATCACCTTTCTATATGTGCTTTTAACTATTTTATTAATTATAATTATTATACGTAAAAGGGCATATTGATAGCTTGAGAAAAGAATTATTATTGAATAAAATAAATTATATAATTCTTAATAAATTTAGAAACAAAGTAATTTACAAGTCCCATTCCATATTGGTTTGGGACTTTTTTATTTTTCATCGTATAGGAGGATAATTCTCAAATCATTCAGTTAATTATGGAAATATGGTCTTCCTTCTTTTCGTCCTTTTACTAAAATAACTTATCTGCAAGGGTATATAAACAACATCGTCTAAGCTCATCCGCATGGCTACTGAGCAAAGTCGAAGTAGCCCTTGCATATATCATTCCATGCCTATTCGTCGAAACTCCTCACTCACGGCTTTGCATTAGTCATTTTTGTAACGTCCTCATACGTCGTCAGTCGCAACTACTCCATCCCCCCTGAACCCCAAAAAGGTGCTTCATGTTCGTTTCCGTTATCACTCTCACTCTCATTCTCGCTTTGATTTACAGGGGGTCTGC
>CALPUT020000172.1 GCA_943326825.2 Chryseobacterium gleum
GTTATTACCTTGAGTGGAAGTGGCTGTAATGTTGTGACATCACAAAATGCAGTTATCGAGGTTATAGCAGACCCAACAATTAGTTTACAACCAGTTAGTGCCTCATATTGTCAGAATGCCTCACCAGTTAGTGCACTTAGTGTCTCAGCAACAGGAGGAACAGGGACATTTTCCTATCAGTGGTATCGTAATACGACAAATTCTACTATCGGCGGAACATCAATAAGTGGGGCAACAAGTTCAAGTTATACTCCACCAGTTTCTGTTGTTGGAATCGTTTATTACTATTGTATTGTTGGTCAAAGTGGTTTGAATTGTAGCGTTACATCTGCTACTGCTTATATTGATATTAATATTCCACCTAGTATTAACCAGCAACCTATATCTATTCAAAATTTATGTATTGGAGGGACACCAAATTTATTATTAGTTTCATATATAAATGGAAATAGTAGTGCAAATTATCAATGGTATGAAAATACTATTAATTCGACTGTAGGTGGTTCTCCAATAATTGGAGCTAATTCAAATTCATATTTACCTTCTTCATCTCAAGCTGGTACATCTTATTATTATTGCGTTATTACATTTCAATATGGAGGATGTTTAAATATTATTTCTAGTTCCTCACAAGTTAACGTTATAATTGATCCTATCATTACTAATCAACCAACTGTTTCTCAAATGATATGCCAAGGAACTACTTTATTTAGTCCTTTAAGTTTTTCATATAGTGGCGGCATAGGTAATTCTTTAATTTCATGGTATCAAGTTGGATCACCTGATATTCTATTAAATGGAATTACAACTTCTTCTTTTCAACCAATTAATTATAATTCTTCAGGTACATATAATTACTATGCTATTATATCTTTTGATGGAAATGGTTGTGATAATACAAGTACTTTGGTGGCAAAAGTTATTGTTAACCCAACTCCCAATATAAATAATTTAAGTGATACGTTGATTTGTAATAAAAGTAGATTGGATATAGATATTAATTCGAATGTTCCTTCTAACATTCAATGGCATGCTGAATCAAATTCAAATGTTTCTGGTGAACTTTTCACAACACAAACATCTCATTTTATTAATGATTCTTTAATTAATAGCACCTCAATTCCACAATATGTAACTTATCACGTTATACCTACTTCTTTTCCTTATGGATGTCCTGGGCCAGACTCAACTATAGTCGTTCAAATTCAACCAGATATAACTTTATCAATGCAAACAAATATCGAGATTTGTAGTGGAAGTCCAGTAAATGGAATATTAATATCTAATGTTCCTTCAGATTTTAGTTGGTTTGTATCTGTTGATAATATTAATGTATTTGGTGAATCAATTCAACCCAGTTCAAGTAATTTAATAACTGATGTGCTAATAAATAATTCCAATTTAAATCAAGTTGTTGTTTATTCGATTCAACCTATATCTATTTTTGGTGCTTGTATAGGAAATTCACAAACAATGGTTGTAACTGTTAAACCACCATTATCTCTCTTAAACGAAGATACAATTACAATATGTAGTGGTGAAAACTTAAATATAAATTTAGTTGCCAATACAAATGTGACTTTTAATTGGTATGCTGACCAGTCATCAAATGTAATTAATGAAACAACAACTGTCATAACATCACCTTTAATAAATGATCAATTAATTAATAATACAAATAACGTGCAACAGGTTGACTATCATGTTGTTGGAACTTCTAGTAATAATGGGTGTTCAAGTCCAATAATACCTTTAATAGTTTATGTTAACCCAATTCCTGAAGTATATGCAATTGATGATTCTGTTTTATGTAATTCAATAAATTTTAATCCTATTTCATTTCAAGGTCCAGTCATTGGTACTTTATATAATTGGACAAATTCAAATCCTTCAATTGGAATTCAAACTCAGGATGGTATTAATTCCACACCAGGTTTTTTATCTGTAAATAATGGTGTAATGAATGAGTCATCTATATTTTCAATTATACCTTCATTTACAAATAATAATAAAACATGTATAGGTAATATTGAAAATTTCAAACTAACTGTAATGCCAACGCCTACAATTTTTTCAGTTCCAGACATTAATGTATGTAATAATGTTCAAGTTGCTCAAACTATATTAACAGGTTCAATTAGTAATACTATTTTTGAATGGAATAATTCAAATACTTCAATTTCACTTAATTCTTCTGGAATAGGTGATATTCCATCGTTTATTGCGTCTAATAATACGGATTTTATTCAAAATAGTATCGTTTCAGTCAAGCCTTTTCTAAACTCTGGAAAAACTCAATGTTTTGGTCAAATTGAACAATTTAATATATATGTTAATCCAAGTCCACATGTTCAAAATCAAGATATTGAAATATGTTCAGGTGAAAACACTAATATTAATATTATTACTAATGTAAATAGTAGTATACAATGGTTCGCAATACCTAATACAAATGTATTTAATGAAACTTCATTTCCAATTCAAATATCATCTTATATAAATGATGTTCTATTGAATAATTCAACTGTTTCACAAATCGTTAATTATAAAATTACTCCTAAATCTTTATTTGGATGTATTGGACCTGATTCAATAATTAATGTAAAAGTTAATCCATTACCTGTTCTTGATTTTTCAATATTAAACACACCTCTTTGTGAAATTCAGCCATTAATTTTTCAAAATAATTCAATTGGAAATTATGATTTTAAATGGTATTTTGGAGATAATGATTCATCATATTTAGTAAATCCTATTCATACTTATTTAAATTATGGTCAATATAATATAAAATTAGTAGCGATTGATTTAATTAATGGTTGTATGAATTTTAAAGATAGTTTAATTATAATTTCGGACACTCCCTCAGCTTTATTTAATTATTCTGATAGTATAAGTTGTGAAATGTTAGAGGTTGTTTTTACTTCTGATACAATTAATTCAAATTGGAGTTATATTTGGGATTTTGGGAATGGTGATTATTCATATCAAAATGGTATTAGTGCTTATCAATTTATAAATAGTGGTTGTTATGATATTTCCTTATCAGTTACAAATAATTTTGGATGTCAGTCAAGCCAAAATGTAAATGATGCTATATGTATTTTAAAGAAACCTGATGCTAGTTTTACAGTAGATAATCAAATTTTATCAACTTTAGAACCTATTGCTGTTTTTCACAACACTTCAACAAATTCTCAGAATTTTATATGGAATTTTGGTGATAATACTACAAGTATAGTAGAGAATCCAATACATATCTATCTAGGTAATCCTGCTAATTATGATGTAATTCTAGTAGCTAGTAATAATATAGGATGTGTTGATACTGCTAGAATCAATATTTTATTATTTCAAGATTTAAAATTATATGTGCCGAACACTTTTACTCCAAATGATGATGAATATAACCAAGTGTTTTTGCCTATATTATCTGAAGGTTTTAAAGATTCTTCATATAAATTGTTGATATTTAATCGATGGGGTGAATTAATTTTTGAGTCTTATGATTATAAGACAGGTTGGGATGGTACTTATGGAGGCGTGATGGCCCAAGATGATACTTATACATGGAAAATATCAGTAGAATTATTGCAAAATGCAGAAATTAAAATGTTTCATGGCCATGTAAATTTATTAAAATAAATGACATTCAAATTAAATAGAACGAATAAATAAAATATTCTTTTTACAAATTTATGTATGTTTAATGTTACAATAAATTAAAAAAAGCATATTAAAAAAAATGAAATTTAGAGCTATTTAACAAAAAAAAGCCACTTATCATCAGACAAAAGGCTTATGTTTTAGTGGAGTTGGAGGGTTTCGAAACCGATCTATAATACCAAATTTATAAGGGTTTTAAAACTCTAAAATCGTATGGTAACACTTATGGTAATTGAGCTTATTGTTTTCAAAGTAAGTTTGCTTTTACAAATATATAATTCATTCAATTGATTATGATGATATCACAATTTAAGAGTTTTTTATAGTTGTTGAAAAAAATAAAAAAATTGGTGTTTTTGATTTTAATGGGAATGTTTTATATCCAATAATATATGATGAAATAACGGACTGTAGTGATAAAAATTACTTTTTAAAATTTAATGATAAAAGTGGTCTCATTAATAATAAAGGAATTCTAATTTCCCATGTATTATTTGAAAATTTATATTGTTTTGATGGCAATATACCTAGCTTTGCAAAATATAATGGTAAATATTGTATTGTAACTTCTTAGCTTTAGATTCATTCAAAACATATAATTATTACCATAATATAATTAGTATTATTCAATTTATTTGAAAGAATATTTTGAGGTTAATATCTAGAGACCAACTTATAAGGGATCTCAATCTTAGTCATATCAACATTTTTTTATTTTAGGAGTTATAATTGGATCATTATAGTCTTTGAAATTTCTATCTTTTATAAAGTCTTAGATGCATTTATTCGAATCCTTAAAAAAAGTGGTGATAATATTTTTAATTCTAAACGAAGTTGCTGAATATAAATATTTTTTATGTTGATCTAATTTAATAGCATTTTGTCCTTTTCAAATCAACTTATTACTAACGCTAAAACTACTGTAAACTTTTTCATGGTTTTTGAAGATTAATTTAATATGCAAATTTTCGAATAATACATTTTTATTAAATTAATATTACACTCTAAAAATTACCGATAATTCTTAATAAAAATAGTTTTAATAAGCTTATATTTATAAAATTTGCTAGCAGAATAAACATTGTTTGCTGTCGGTGCAAATAGGGTTTTAAAATCGCGTATTTTTAAAGTTATTTACTGATAAGCAAGATGATATATAATCATTAAAAAAGTATAGTATGAAAGGAATTCAATTTGATCTAGGGAAAGGATTTATTTTCAGTAAACATGTACCAAAAGAAATATCTCATTTTGATAGAGTATTTGACATCTTTAAAGAATTGCTTACACATACTTCTGGAAATGTCGAAGAAGCCTTTGAATGGTTGGACGTACTGGACAAAGAATATTCAATTTTTACTAACGAATATACCTTAGCTGATTTTGAAGAAGATCTAAAGAAACGAGGTTATATCAAAGAAGAAATCGATACTGAAGATGGTAATGCTGGTAAAGGAAAAGGGAAGAACTTGCTCACAGCCAAAATGGAATCTGCACTTCGTGAATTTGCCTTGGACCAAATTTTCGGTAAACTGAAAAAAAGCGGAATAGGAAATCATAAAACAACAAAGATAGGAGTTGGAGATGAACGGGATGGAGACAGCCGAACCTTTCAATACGGAGATGATCTTGCCTTGGTAAACATGACCGAAAGTTTAAAAAATGCGCAGATCAATCACGGGATTTCAGATCTTAAACTTACTGAAAATGATTTGATTGTTGATGAGACAAAACACAAAGCTCAAATGAGTACTGTTTTGATGATTGATATTAGTCACTCGATGATTTTATATGGAGAAGATCGAATCACACCGGCAAAAAAAGTCGCTATGGCTTTGGTGGAATTAATCAATCGGAAATACCCTAAAGATACGATAGATATTATCGTTTTCGGAAACGAGGCATGGCCAATTAAAGTAAAAGATTTGCCTTATTTAAAAGTAGGACCTTATCACACCAATACTGTTGCAGGCTTAGAATTAGCAATGGATATTTTGCGAAGAAAACGAAATACCAACAAACAAATCTTCATGATTACAGATGGTAAACCAAGTTGCGTTAAATTACCCAATGGTGAATTTTACAAAAATAGCAACGGTTTAGATGAAATGATAGTAGGACAATGCCTAAATAAAGCGGCACAAGCCCGAAAATTAAAAATTCCGATCACCACATTTATGATTGCGCAAGATCCTTATTTGAGACAATTTGTGGAATTATTTACTGCGCAAAACAAAGGGAAAGCTTTCTTAACAGGTCTATCAGGTTTGGGACA
>CALPUT020000173.1 GCA_943326825.2 Chryseobacterium gleum
AAAAAATTAAAATCAAAACGAGTGTAGTTGAATTAATTTGTCATGAATTAGATCGAGATGAATTATTATTTTTCACCCCACTTTACAATAAAATTCATCAACTGATCTTAGAAGGATTAGCACAAAATATTTTTTATAAACCAAGTCATTTCTTAAAATTACAAGACCAAGAAATTATTCAGTTTGTTACAGATATTGAAACCGAACTCAATGAAGTAAGCCCAAATTGGTTGATAAAACACAACATTCATACAAATACAGAATTAGATAAACTTCAAAATGCAATTTTACATTCAATTTACAATTTTAAATTGGGGAAAATAGACCAACAAATTAAGAAAATTGAAGCTACTCTTGAAACGATTGATATTGAAAATGAAAATGACAAGTTAGCAGATTTAATTTCAGAAAAAATTGCTTTGGATAATGTAAAAATTGTATTTTCGGAAAAATTAGGACGAATAATTGGATAAAAATATGTTAACCGCAACGTTATTTTCTTTAGGACCTTATAAAGTATGTTTGATCAACTTGATATTCATAACTTTAATTTTTATGGCTTCTATTGGAATTCGAAGAGTTTTTCATCGATTGTTAAAACGTTATTTAACTCAGGCAAATATTCGAATGGAAGGTCAACGAACTACTTGGCTTCGATTAATTAGTCAAAGTGTTTATATCCTTGCAGTTTACATTGGAGTTTGGAGTTTTAATTTCAACAATGAAAATGTTACACTTACTGATTTATTAAACTTTAATATAATTTCCGGTAAAAAATTCCATTTATCATTTTATCATGTAATCATCATTTTTGTATTTTTTTTTGGAGCTAGAATACTCCTAAATGTTGTAAAACTATACATTAATAAAAAATTCAAAGAAAAAAACAACATTAACCAAGGTTCGGAATTTATTTATATTCAATTAGCAAAATACGGAATCTATATGTTCGCTTGTATCTTAAGTTTACAAGCATTAGAAGTTAAAATTGAAAATATACTTTTAGGATCCACAGGGATTTTAGTAGGTTTAGGTTTAGGTCTTCAAGATGTCTTTAAAGATATGATTTCTGGTATAATATTATTATTCGAAGGAAACATCAGAGTCGGTGACGTAATTGAATTAGGCAGTAAAAGTTCTGAAAAAGAATCAATTGTAGCTAAAATTGTAAAAATAAATATCCGTACAACCCAAATTCAAACGCGTGATGGAAATGTATTGATTATGCCAAATGTTAAATTAACACAAGAATTTGTAGAAAACTGGTCACATGGTTCAGAATTAACACGTTTTATCATTAATACAACAGTTGCTTTTGGTTCAGACACAGAATTAGTGTCAAGATTACTACGTCAAGCAGCAATGAGTCATCCTAAGGTAAAAAAGACACAACCTGTAGAAGTTCGATTAGCAAAATTTGGTGAAAATGGAATGGAATTAGAACTTGTATTTTGGGCAGATCAAAGTTGGGACATTAGCGTTTATAAATCTGAAATTCGTTTTGAAATTGATCGTTTATTTAGAGAGTACAAAATTGTAATTCCTTTCCAACAAAGAGATATTCACATTATTGACAAGAATAAATCCAGAGATTAATTAACTTAAAAATGAATTAGTCCAAACTTCTCTTTTTTACCGTAAATCATAAATAAAATCATTTCATTTTTACTGTAATCTACTGTAAATAATTTTGGAATTGCAATTGCCTTTGTTTCTTTTACGTTCAAAAACGAGGTGCGATTTATATCCCCAGATTTCAAATCCACCATTACTTTAGCAACAGTATTTGATCTTTTAGTAAAACTTGCTTCGTAATTATTATTACTATTCCAAGTTCCTTCTTCATTGTAATTTTTTATATGATCATTAAAGAAGATGACTAAATGATTTTCATTGAAATAACTTCCGATTGAACTAAAATAACCGTAATCATTTGTCGAAATTTGAGTTTTAGGAATCTTCTTTACCCATTCAAAAACACCTGAATTACTAATTTTATAAGTTACAATATCGTTGTAGTGATAATAATATGTTGTTCTTGAGTAACCTCTTGGATCTGTGTAAGTCACAACATTCATATAATATTGCTCCAACATCCCTATTATACTTCCGTCTGAAAGCGTATTCATCTCTTTGATCTCGTAGTTATACAATTCAGGTGAACCTTTACCTTTTTCTTCGTTTCGCTCAGCACGATCCTTTTGTCGGTCGGTCCAATCTTGTGTAATAAAATCGTTATCAAACTCCTGAAAACCAGAATTTATGATTTCTTTTTTATCAAAGTTCAAACGAAAATAAAAGACTCCTTTTATGCCTTGTTCTTTTTTAGCTTTATCTCCATACAAACCCGAAAAAGTCATAATACGATCATTATCAGATGAAAACGTCATATCCGTAATTCTCTTCCCTTCCAAATCTAATTCATATTCCTCTAAACCAGATGAAGTTACATGCATCAATAAAATTTTAGAAAGTGTTGTATTATCTTTAAATAGACGTTTCTTTTCCTCCTCTTTATATAGTTTAACAGAAATAAAATAATCACCTGTATTCGATAAATAGCGTTTATCAACAAGCGCTTCACTTTTCAAATATGGCAATTCATACTCGCCTTGTGCTATCATTTCAAAATCTTTGGTAAAAATGCGGTATCCAAAACGTTCGTTTTCATCCTTCGTTCCTGGAACATCATACTCTACACAAAAGAAATCACTGTTTTTGGAGAATAAAAAATTATAATATCCCCTACTCTTCCAACCGCTTTTAGGTGTTGTATATTCAGAAAGTTTAATTGGATCATCAATAGGCTTGCATTCTGGACTGTACTTTTGTGCATATAAAATTTTTTTATCCCCCACCTTGTCCATCAATATTGCATAAGGTGCATTATTAATCATACAAACGTATTCAATGGTAGCTGTACTATTTTCAACTGCAGCTTTAATTTTCCCTGTTTTTTGCAAGAGAAAATTTTCATGATGACTAAAATAATTTGAACCTAATAAAGCTCCTCCTTGAAATCGAATGGTGTAAAAATCTGAACCAGAATTTGGTAAAATCTTATTGACTTGGCCTTTTGTTTTTAACAATTGACTCCATTCAATCGTTTCCTGAGAACTAGAAAAGAAAGCAATACTTAATCCCAATAAAAAAACAAAAAATCTCATTTAAAATTATTTAACCAACTGAATACCGGTGTAATTACTTGGTGTAATTGCTTTTAATTCTGTTTTTATTGCATCAGAAACTGGCAATGTATCTACAAATTCGTGAACCGTTACTTGTGTTACAGCTTCATTTTTACGTGTCAATCCTTTCAATGCTTCGTAAGGTTTTGGAAAACCTTCTCTTCTTAAAATCGTTTGAATCGCTTCAGCAACAACCGCCCAATTGTTTTCTAATTCTTTTTCAATTGCACTTTCGTTTAATAACAATTTATCTAATCCTTGTAATGTAGATTTAAAAGCAATTAATGTATGAGCAAAAGGCATTCCTATTGAACGCAATACTGTTGAATCTGTCAAATCTCTTTGTAATCTTGAAACAGGTAATTTAGATGCCAAATGTTCCAAAATTGCATTCGCTAAACCAATGTTTCCTTCTGAATTTTCAAAATCAATTGGATTTACTTTATGAGGCATAGCTGAAGAACCTACTTCTCCTTCTTTCAATCGTTGTTTGAAATATTCCATTGAAATGTATGTCCACATATCACGATCTAAATCTAATACAATCGTATTGATACGTTTCATAGCATCAAATAATGCAGCAATATTATCGTAATGATCAATTTGTGTTGTCGTTTGGCTTCTATCTAAACCTAAACGATTGTTTACAAAATCATTTGCAAAAGAAACCCAATCATGATTTGGGAAAGCAACAAAATGAGCATTAAAATTCCCAGTAGCTCCACCAAATTTCGCAGAAAAAGGAATATTTTTTAAGATATCAATTTGTTTTTGTAAACGCTCAGAAAAAACTTGAATCTCTTTCCCTAAACGCGTTGGAGAAGCTGGTTGACCATGCGTTCTAGCTAACATTGGTATATCTTTCCACTCAGATTGAATCGTAGTTAGTTTTGTAACTAATTTGTTTACAAATGGCAAATATACTTGCTCAATAGCTTCTTTTAATGAAAGAGGAATTGACGTATTATTGATATCTTGAGAAGTCAATCCAAAATGGATAAATTCTAAATATTTTTCTAATCCTAAAGCTGTCATTTTCTCTTTCAAGAAATATTCAACCGCTTTCACATCATGATTTGTAACTTTTTCAGTGTCTTTAATCCATAAAGCATCCTCTTCTGAGAAATTAGTGCATAATGTTCTTAAATCAGCATATTTATCTTTTGGAAAATCACTTAAAGGTTCAATTCCAGCATCTACTAGAGCAATAAAATACTCGACCTCTACAATAACACGGTATTTAAACAAACCAAACTCAGAAAAAAATGGTTGTAATTCTTGTGTTTTAGAATGGTATCTTCCATCTACTGGAGAAATTGCTGTAAGTGCGTTTAAAATCATTATCTAAGTATTAATTTATCTAGCTATTCGTGTTAAAAAAAATCTATATTTCTTCAAAAAAGAAAGGTCAAAGATAGTAATTCCATATGAACTTTAGATTAGTTTATCTATAAAGTTAAAGGTCCATTTTATCAACAAAATTGATTAAGTTTTAAAGATAACTTAAGGATTATTCATTTATTTGTATCTTTATTTCCAAAATCAAATTTTGTTATAATTATAATATGTATTTAAAATTACTTTTCGGTTTATTTATCGCTACTATCTCATTTAATAATGCAAGTGCTTCAAATAGCTCTTTAATTGCTCCTCCAGATTCTACAACAAAACTTTTGGATAAAGCTGGAGCTATGCTGCTGGTTGATGAAGGAAGAGCATTATTTGATGAAGGAAAAGTGAAAGATGCATTAAATCTTTTTAGAGAAGCAGCAGCTAAAGATCCATATGATTGGAAACCAACTTACTGGATTTCAAGTTGTCACTTACATATGTCAAACTTTGGGTTCGCTTTGAAATATGCTAAGGAATCTTTACATACTGATCCAGAAAATGTTGATAAAGAAATTTTTGAAATAATTGGACAAAGTTTTCACAATGTTGGACAGATTGATTCAGCAATTGTTTACTATAACAAATGCTTAACTTTATTATCAAAAACGAGAGTTAAAGAATTAAAAATCAACGAAAAAATTGATCAATGTAATTTTGTTCATGCAGAAAAAGCTGCTGGAAAAAATTCATTACGTGTTAAATTACAAGGAGATGTTAATTCTGGTTTTAACGAATATGCTCCAGTTTTATCAAAAGGAGGAAAAGAAATCTATTTTACTTCAAGAAGAAATAATACCAAAGGTGGTAAAACAAATTTAGAAGACGACCAAGAATTTTTTGAAGACATTTATCGAGCTGAATGGAATGGAGATGATCAAAAATGGGACAGTATCACTAATGATATTGATCGTATCAACTCAGAAGGACATGATGCAATTACTTGGATTGCTCCAAATGGATTAATTGCTTACATGACTGTAAATACTTCCATGCTAGAATCTAAAAAGAACAGAACTTCTAGTGCAGAAATTTGCGAAATCACTTTCACAGATAAAGGAAAATGGTCAACTCCAAAAATCATCAAAAACAAAACAATCAATACTTCATTTTTTGAAAGTGGAGCAACTTTAACTGCTGATGGAAACACAATGTATTTTGTTTCAGATCGAAATCTAAAAAACTCTACAGATATATATGTAGTTCATAAAGTTGGAAAAAAATGGGGAGAGGCTATTGCAGTTTCTGACAGTATTAATTCTAAAGG
>CALPUT020000174.1 GCA_943326825.2 Chryseobacterium gleum
AACAATTGTTCTAAACTTTGAATACTTTCAATGTTTTCATTTTCCTCAACAACAATTAATTCTGCTAAATCAGACAACACAGAAACTTTTTGGTAATTATCTAGTTTATTTTTAATATCCAAAATTGAACCTTTTAAGGTTATCAACTTTCTAAAAACAGGAATTTCAATTGGATCTATTTTAACGTTTCCATTATCAAAATCTACTATTACAATTTGTTTCATATCTGATTTTTCACTAAAACTCATTGGAATAGGTGAACCACAATAACGAATATGCTCACTACCGACTATTTGTGGTCGATGTATATGTCCCAAAGCAACATAATGTGCTTTATCTCCAAAAACATTTGCTTCTATACTCGCTTGATTTCCTATTTGAATTTCTCTTTCACTTTCTGAAATTGATACACCTTGCACAAACAAATGTCCCATCATCACAAAGGGTAGATTTGAAAAATTCGCAGAATAATAAGAATTTATAGATTCAAAATAGTTTCTCAAACCAATTCGCATTTGGGAGATTTTATCATCATATGTTTCACCTGCAACAGATTGACGAATATCTTTATCTCTCAGATATGGAACAGCAGCAATTACTAATCTTTCATCATTCTTTTCAACCTCAATAAACAATTCAGAAATCTCAACTGGAGCCCCTCCAACAATTTTAACATCTAAAATTTCCAATAACTCTTTTGGGGCATTTAAAACTTGAACCGAATCATGATTTCCTCCTGTTAGAATAACTTTGCAATCTAATTTTACCATTCGTTTTAAAAACAAATAATATTGTCTCATAGCTTGCTGAGAAGGATTGGCTTGGTCAAAAAGATCTCCAGACATCAATAATACATCTATTGATTGTTTTTCAATTAGCTCAATTAACCAATCAAAAAACATATTCATATCCTCTGAAAAATCAATTCTTGAAAGTTGCTTTCCAATGTGCCAATCGGAAGTATGTAGAATTTTTATACTCATTTTATATATTGAGGAATAATCAATACATAAATTTAATAAAAGATTTAGGATTATATCTTTACTTTTTTGACTTCTTCTTATTTGGTTTACCTTCCATTAAATTCAAAACACTTAAATCTCCTTTTCCATATTTTGTATTCCCACTTAAAACAGAATAATATATTGTTGGTACAAGTAAGACATTTGCAATATTCCAAACTACTTTTTGTTTAACGATCATCTTATTAAAATAGAATGCGTCGTCAAAAGTTTTCACAGATTTTACATCTACATATTTTTTATCATCTTCTAAAACATCTTCACCATTCACAGGAAAGGTATATTTTTTTGGCCTTCCACTATTCGGATCGAAAATAGCGTACTCAATAACTTCTTTATTATCTACAGCTTTATCTTCCATTTCTTCCTGACCGTAAATGACATAAAATTTATTGAATTTTTGAATGATATTTAAATCCATTATATCTGTTCCATCATACGTAATACTCCTATCAATACTAGATGTCCACATAATTTGTCCATTTTCAGAAAATCGAATTGCAGAAACATTATTTTTTTCACAATAAAAATCTGTTTTATATTCATTTCTACCATCCAATCCGCTTGAGCTAGTAATTTCGTTATAATTATATTTTCGAGTGAAAAACAACACTACACTTTCATCTTCCATCAAAAAAATATTTTCGATATCAAATCTTGTATTAAGTTCCTCTTCTGTAAGTTGTTTAATCGGGTCTTTCGAATTTTTTCTTCCTCCTTTACTTTTAGGGAATAATTTATTTAAAGAAGACTTTTCAAAATAGGTATATTTCAAAGGATTATTAACCAAAGTGTCATTATCAACTTCAGTGTAAAAAATTCCTTGCTTATCAACACCTGATGGATCTTTTTGTAAATCCCCAAAAAATCCATAAAATTTAGTTTTATTAGGCGTTACAACAAAATTAAAATCTGTTATTATTTTTTGATTGTCTTTCATCTCAATACAAATCTGCTTCTTTAGAGTGGGATTAACAACCATTACAAGTAAAGATGACTTTAATCTTTTGTTATACTTAATAACTTGATCCTCTTTTGAAATTGAAATTTTAGAACGAATATAAATATTCCCATCATTTCCAAGTTCATATAACCCATATTGACCATTCAAATGTAATTCACTATTTATTGGGAAAACAACTCGATCCTTATTTTTAGTAACTAATTGACTATTTAAAACTTGATAATTAAAAACACATTTTCTATCTTTTTCATAAATCTCTGAACCAATTACGATTCCACCATTTTCTTTATTCGAAAATACAACGAGGGTTGTTGGGCTAAAATCTGACTGTCTTTCATCAACAGGTTGACTTGAACAATAAATTTGAGTTAAAGATTTATCTCTTTCCAACCCCACTTTAAATGACTCAACATAAAGGATTTCAGTTTTTATCGTATCTGTATTTATCAACTTCTTCCAAAAAACCAATATTCGATCATTTAAGACTATTGTTTTGAAATAATTTAAGGAATCATAGTCTTTTTTTGAACTTTTATTTTCTGCAAATCCCTTTAAATTAACAAAAGCTGTTTCAGCCATTGTCTTTTTATTGTGAGCAATTAATTTAACTTTTTCATTTGAATGTAATTTACTTTTAGCATAATTTACATTTAATGAATAAATAAATTGATCATTCGAATTAATAAAACCATTAAAAAAACCATCTTTATTATTTGCGTATTTATATTGATCAGACCAGCTAAATTCAAAATACTGAGCAAAAGAGGAACTTGAAATTAATAAAAATAAAATCAAGAAGATACATTTAGAAAACGATACTAATTTATTGTAATTATTCATATAAAAACTGAAGAATTGTGAATATATAACCTCTAAATTTCACTAATTATTTAGTCGTTTTAACTAATTTGATTTCCACCTTTCTGTCTGCTTGTTTCATTTCCTCAGTATACGAACCTTTATGAATAGATTTTGTCTCACCATAATAGTATATTGAGATATTCTTTTCATCAAATTTGTAATAATCAACTAATTTTCGTTTAATTGTTTCTGCGCGTTTTTTAGATAGAATTAAGTTGTAATCCAAAGAACCATCTTGATCAGTATAGCCAATCAACACAATTGTTAAACTCTCATTTTTAGGAAAAGCCTTTGTAAAATTATCCAACTTAACCTGCTCCTTATCTGTTAATGTAGCTTGATCAACATCGAAAAATACATCTAAATCTTTGATAATATTCTTGTCAGCTAAAATACTTGCCATCTCTTCTTTAGAAGTCACCATTTGCTTTCTTAAATCTATCGTCGGATTATCTTTTACTTGTTGACCTGTGTTATTTGCATCTTTCTTTTCTTTTTCATTTTGAAGTTTCACTTTTTCAATGTTTGAAGAATCGATTGGACATCCATTATTATAAACTGATCCTGAAACCACAGGACAACGATCTAAATTATTAGAAACACCATCGCCATCATCATCTAAACAACAACCGTGATTTTCAAAAGGACAACCATTGTTCAACTCAATTCCTGGAACATCTGGACAACGATCTGCTGCATCAATAACCCCATCTTTATCTTTATCAGGACAACCATAATGAATTCCTAACCCTTTGTCGTCTGGACACATATCATTCATATCAACGATACCATCTTCATCTCTGTCAGGACATCCTCTTGTACCTATAGGACCTTTATCATAAATACAATTATCTTCTTTATCTATTATACCATCTCCATCAGTATCTGGACAACCATTGAATTCCGCTAAACCTGGATCATAAGGACAATTATCTTTGCCATCCGAAATTTTATCAAAATCCCTATCTTCTGGAACTTTGTAAAAAACATTATATGATATACCAGTATAAAAACTTCTAACTAGAGAAGCTTTTTGCCCCCATAACATTGCTAGGTTATTAGAACCAACAAAAATTGATAATTTTTTATACTGAAAACGACCAGCGGCACCAGCATAAAACTTACCATTACCCATATGAGATAACGGCAATAAAATTGACCATTTATTTTTCTCAATTCTAGGTGTTACTGTCTGAATAAAAAAGTAACCTATTTTAGTTTTATCATTTTTTAAACTTAAAGGCAATGAAACATTATAACTAACATAAAAATTCTTTTTAACATTTAAATCAAAACTAGCATGAAGCGAAGTAGGTAAATTCATTCTGAATTTAGATTCTTGATTAGCTGATTTTGAACTATTATTTTGCATACTATCTTTAATATAAGTAAAAGGAAAACTGATTAAAGTGTTTACATCTACAATATTCTGCACACCTGTTGTTAAGGAAGGATTTACAAAATTATGATAAATAGTGTCTTTCATATATCTAACCCATCCAATATCGGTAATTGAACCTGAAATCTTCCATTTGTATTTATTGATATCATACCTAACATTTCGTTTTGCTCCATCCATTTCATAATATTGATCTTCATAGTTTGGTCTAAACTCATATGTAAAACCCAAATCTAAACCTAGACCTCTATTTTTATATTTCAATTGATTCTTTGAATAACTTCTACCAAAATCAGCATCAACATCAGTCATTTTGACTTGAGAATTTGAACTATCAGTAAAATATTCATTACCACTATTTATATATAAATATTTTGAATCAGTCCCATTTAGAATCTTAAAAGAACCTCCTACTTTCAAGAATGTTGATTGACGATCAAAAATAGTTCGTGCATATGTGAAATTATGCTCAGTAAAATTCATTGATGTAATGGCAATACCTGCCATACTTTGTTGAGAATTCAATACATTTTTCTTATAATCTTCTACCGAATTTTGAGACCAGACAGTAGGTAAACCAACTAAATTATCAAACGATCTTATTCGAAATGAATAAGCTAAAGCATTTTGATGATTTAATTCAAATTTTATATTTAATAAATCATTTGTTCGATAACTATTTTTGTAGCCATTATTTTTTGTTGCAATGTATTTTGAATCAGTACCATAAAAAATATAATCTTGAGAACAAAAATTACTAATTCTAGAAAGGTTAGAATTTGAACTTATAGCGAATTTTGTCTTTGAATCAACAATTGATGACGGATTATAAGAAGCCAAATTAGAACTTACAAAATTATCTGAAACTATACCGGTGTATGCTTGTTGAGCAGAGAGATTAATTGAAATTATTAGAGTTAAAATTAGGAAAATAATTCTCATGATTTATTATAATAAATGTAAAAGCTAAATAACAAAATAGCAACACACAAAATTAATTAAAAAATTAAATTGATAGAACAAACCTATTTTTAATTTCAAAATCAAATAAATTTAAGGAAAAATAATTAGAATTAGTAGAAGCAAAAAAACCTCCTGATAATCAAGAGGTTTTAAAATTAAAGTGATCCCAATTAGAGAAAGTTCGAACAAAATACTTGAAAACATTTCTTCGATTTTGAATTTTACGAAAGAATGAGAAGCAGTATGAAAATGATGAAAAAAACAAAATGGGAAACATTCTGATTCTGTTTCCCGTTCTGATTTTTGTGATCCCAATGAGAAATATTTCGAACAAAATACTTGAAGATATTTCTTTGATTTTGAATTTATTGAAAGAATGAGAAGCAGAATGAGAATGATGAAAAAACAAAACGGGAAACAACCTCATTCTGATTCTGTTTCCCGTTCTGTTTTTGTGATCCCGTTTGGATTCGAACCAAAGACCTATTCATTAGAAGTGAATTGCTCTATCCAGCTGAGCTACGGAACCGTTTATAAATAAAAGGTAAAAAAAAAGGGATGACTTCTCATCCCTTGTCGGGGTGGCAAGATTCGAACTTGCGACCTCCTGGTCCCAAACCAGGCGCGATGAC